>JBEDDU010000245.1:0-8037 GCA_041176065.1 Verrucomicrobiota bacterium
CCTCGATGGCGGCGCGGAGCTCGGCCGCGCCGCCATCGAGGCGAACGACGCCGGCTCCCTGCGCCGCCTGCTCGCCGAAGCCCGCATCGCCCGCCAGAACCTCGACCGGCCCGAATGAGCCCGACCCTCGTCATCCGTCCCTTCCAGACCCCCGCCCGGGGCGTCGCCCAGGTCCCGGGCTCGAAGAGCATCACCAACCGCGCCCTGATCCTGGCCGCGCTCGCCGACGGCGCCACGCTGTTCACCGGCGCGCTGTTCAGCCGCGACACCCGCATCCTCATCGCCGCGCTGCGCGCGCTGGGCTTCGAAGTCGCCGATGACGAAGCCGCGTGCACGATCCGGATCGTCGGCCTCGGCGGCCGCATCCCGAACGCCCGCGCCAAGCTCCACGTCGGCAACGCCGGCACGGCCGCGCGTTTCCTGACCGCCTTCCTCGCGCTCGCCCCGCAGGGCGAATACGAACTCGACGGCGACGAGGCCATGCGGGCCCGCCCGATGCGCGGACTGCTCGACGCCCTCCGCGCCGGCGGCTGCCGCGCGGACGCCCCGGACGGTACGCCGGCCGGCGGTTTTCCGTTCACGCTGCGCACGACGGGCAAGCTCGGTCGCTTGGAAGTCGACGCCTCCGCCTCTTCGCAGCTCCTTTCCGCGCTGCTCATGGTGCTCCCGCTTTCCGCCGGCGCTTCGGTGACCATGAAAGGCTCCACGGTCTCCGAGCCGTTCGTCGAGATGACCGCCCGCATGTGCGGTCAGTTCGGCCGGGCGCTCTCCCGTCTCGCCGACGGCAGCTGGACCTGCGCCACCCCGGGAGCCTACGTCGCCCAGCCGAGCTACGCGATCGAACCCGACGCCACGGCGGCGAGCTACTTCATCGCATTGCCCGCCGTCACCGGCGCCCGCGCTTCCGTCCGCATCGAAGGGTATGCCGACGGCGGCCTCCAAGGAGACACCGCCTTCGCCAAGGTCGCGGCGGCCTGCGGCGCGACGCTGCGTCCATCCGCCGGAACGCTGGTGACCGAATCCTGGTCCGGCATCCGCGGCGGCGACTTCGATTTCAACGCCTTCTCCGATACGTTCCTCACGCTGGCGACGATCGCGACGCTGGCCGACGGACCGGTGAGCATCCGCGGCATCGCGCACACGCGCAAGCAGGAGACGGACCGCGTGCTGGCGATGGCCACCGAACTGGAACGCCTGGGCATCAAGGTCGAGCCGACCGCCGCGGAACTCCGCGCGGACGAGACGCTTTCTTCGCTGACGGTCTTCCCGAACAAAGCCGCCCTCCGCAAAGCCGCCGCCGCGGGCCCCGTCCCGATCCGCACCTACGAAGACCACCGCATGGCGATGAGCTTCGGCGTCCTCGGCAGCTTCGACCTCTTCGGCGACGGCCGTCCGTGGATCGCCATCGAAGACCCGGCCTGCACCGGCAAGACGTTCCCCCGTTTCTTCAAAGCCCTCGAAGCCCTGCGCACCAACTTCGTCCGCGTGACCGTCGACGGCGGCGCGGCCTCCGGCAAGTCGAGCACGAGCCGGCGTCTCGCCCAGGCGCACGGACTCCTGCATGTCGACACCGGCGCGCATTACCGCAGCCTGACCCGCGCGCTGCTTCTCGCCGGCGCCTCGGCCGACGATGCGGCCTCCATCAAGGCCGCGCTCGCCAAGCTCCGCATCGGTTCGGTCATCGTCGCCCGCCACGGAGCACGGAGTTCCGCCCTCACTTTGGACGGCGTCCTCCCCGACGACGCCGACCTGCGCACCCCGGAGGTGAACGCGGCGGTCTCGAAGATCGCGGCCTTGCCTGCGGTCCGCACCTTCCTCCTCGAATACCAGCGCTCGCAGGTGAAGCTCGCGAGCGAGCAGGGGTTCGCGGGCGTGGTGATGGAAGGACGCGACATCGGTTCGGTCGTGCTGCCGGACGCCGAAGTACGCGTCTTCCTCGAAGCTGACGCCGAGGCACGGGCCCAGCGCCGCGCCGCCGAAGGCCAGGCTGACCAGGTCACGCAGCGCGACCATCTCGACGCGACCCGCAAGACCGCTCCGATGATCTGCCCGACCGGTGCGTATCGCCTCGATAACACGCATCTCCCGCTCGAAGCCGTCGTGGCTGAAATCGGCGGGCTGATCAAGGTGGCCGCCCTGCCCCGATGATCCTCGATTCGAAGAACCTGATCTACAAAGCCGTCTACCACGGCGCGCGTTCGTTCATCGAGGTCTTCGCCACGCTGGAGGTCGAAGGCTGGGAGAACGTCCCGGCCGGCGCCTGCCTCTTCGCTTCCAACCACCAGAGCATGCTGGACCCGCCCTTGCTGGGTTCCTGCCTGCCCCGGGAGATCTCGTTCATCGCCCGGCGTTCGCTCTTCGACAATCCGCTCTTCGGTTTCGTGATCCGTGCCTGCCATTCCATCCCCGTCGACCGGGGGGAGGCGGACATCGGGGCGATCCGCGCGGCCTTGGGCGCCCTCGCGGCCGGGGAGGGTCTGCTCATCTTCCCGGAAGGGACGCGGAGCCATGACGGCGTGATCGCCGCGCCTAAGGCGGGCGCCGGCCTGCTGGCCTGCAAGTCGGGCGTGCCGGTGGTCCCGATCCATATCCGCGGCGCCCGCGACGTCCTGCCGCGGGGCGCGCATTTCCCGGTCGGCTCCGCGCGGATCCGCGTACGTTTCGGACCGGCGATGACGCCGGCCGAATACGATCCGGGGGCCGGTCACGCTGAACGCTCCATCGAAGCGTCGCGTCGTATCTTGGAGCGCATCAAAGCGCTCCCCGATTGCGACGAGCCTGGTCTTTGAACCCGGCGTTCAGGAGATCCGCTGCGGCATCACGACGCAGAGGAAGTCATCCTTGAGCCCGCGGATCACGCCCGGGGACATCTCGTCCTTGAACTCGAAGTCGATCTCGTCCTCGGTCAGGGCCTTCAGCGGATCGATGATGTACTGCGGGTTGAAGGCGATGTTCACGTCGGGGCCTTCGTATTTCACGGCGATCGGCTCATGGGCGTCGCCGCTGTCGGACTTGGCAGAGATCTCAAGGTTCTGCGTCTTCTTCGCGACGCTCATGCGGATGGTGTTGTTGCGATCGTCGGTCATCAGCGCGGCGCGGTTGACGCTTTCGAGGAGCTTCTCGCGTTCGAGGCGGACCTTGGAGCCGGCGTCCTTCGGGATGACCTGGCGGTAATTCGGGTAGTTGCCTTCGACGACCTTGGAGACCAGCTGGATGCGGTCCACGAGGCCTTCCTCGTTCTTCGGGATGTCGATGGTGAAGCCGACCTGGCGTTCGTTGTGCGAGACGTGGGCTTCGCCGCCGGACTTCAGCAGACGCATCAGTTCGATGATGGTCCGGGCGGGGAGGATCAAGGCCAGGGCCTTGTCGGTGCCGGCGAGCTTGCGCTCACACTTGGCGAGTCGGCGGCCGTCGGTGGCGACGACCGTCAGCTTACCTTCGGCGAATTCGAAGAAGACGCCGTTGAGGATGTAGCGGTTTTCGTCGGAGGACTGCGCATAGCTGACCTTACGGAGCATGTCGCCGAGGTCGTCCTGGTTGATCGAGATGGTCGGCTGCCCGGCGAAATTGGAGATCGGGGGGAACTGGTCGGCCGGAAGACCGGCGACCTGGAAGACGGAGCTGCCGGAAGTGATCTTCACGCGGTCCTTGCCGGTGAGTTCGACGATGGTATCGCTGCTGGACAGGGCGCGTACGATCGGGACGAGCTTCTTCACCGGGAGGGTGATCCGGCCAGGAGAAGAGACGGCGGCCTTGATGCGGCAGCAGATGCCGAGATCCAGGTTGGTGGTGGTCAAGGTGACCGTATCGCCTTCGGCTTCGATGAGCACGTTCTGCAGGATCGGCATGGTCGCGCGGCTGCCGACGACGTTGGTCACGCTCGAGAGACCGTTGAAAAAGTGATTCCGGTTGACCTTGAACTTCATGATGACGTCAGAATTGAGCAGAGGCGGGGGCTGAGGCAACCCCTCATTGCCCACATCCCTGCCGGTACTGTATCTATTCTCTCTTCATTTATAAATACCCGTAGCATCAGCAGGGGGCGGAACTCCGTACATAGTTACGCAAGACGCTGTCAGGTCGCTCTATCCGTCCGGAGTACGGATGTGCCTGGAGCGTGAATAAGCAGAGGCTTGTTCACAGCCGGCCTCAGGCACCCTTTGTCCACGGTCTGTTCACACCTTGGACACCGGCTCGTCATCGTCGTCCGGAGCCGGATCCATCTCGCTCTTCTTCAGGAGGAAGGCGTGCCGGAAAAGGCTGTAGATGACATAACCGAGGAAGACGGCGGGGAAGGTGTACTGCGGGTAGCGGAACAGCACCGCCCCGAGGATGATGATCAGGATGAAGCCCCGGGTCTTGGCCCGGGCCGTCCAGTCGAGTTTCTTGAAACTCGGGAAGCGGACGTTGCTGATCATCAGGAAAGAGATGACCAGCATCACCGGTAAGAGCACCCATGACCAGGCCTGGACGGCTTGTTCGAAGGGGTCCTTCTGCCCGGGCGAAACCATGACCTTGGAAAGCACCAGCACCAAGGAGGCGATCATCCCGGCGGCGGCCGGCGACGGCAGGCCGACGAAATCACCCCCGGCCGCCCTTTTCTCATTTCCCGGCACCAGCGGGTTCGTCAGCACGTTGAAGCGGGCGAGGCGCACGCCGGCGCAAAGGAGGTAGATGAAGGCCAGGAGCCAGGTGATGAGCTGGACGTTGTCGGTGACTTCGGGCTTGATGACCAGGAAGCAGGCCATGAGCGCAGGGGCGACGCCGAAGGAGACCGTGTCGGCGATGGAATCGAACTCCGCCCCGAACAAGGATTCCCGCTTGGTCGCCCGGGCCACCCGTCCGTCGAAAAGGTCGCAGACGCAGGCGAAAAGGATGAACCAAACGGCCATGTTATAGTGCTCAGCCCGCCCTTCCGGGGTCAGCGTGGTGAAGCGGGCTTCGATGCAGTTCTTGATGGCCAAGAAGCCGCAGAGCATGTTTCCGGCCGTGAAGAGGTTCGGCAGCAGGTAGATGCGGGCCGCCTCTTCGGGAGAGGAATAAGGGCGTTTATCGGGAGGGGTCGTCACGGTCAGGACTTCGGAGGTTCGTCGAGGTATTTCCAGAAACCGCCTTCTTGCTCGATGCGCGCCTCGTCTTCCGGGAAGGGCAGATGGGAGCGGAAGGCGAAGTCGGCGTAGGTGTGCTTGTGCAGCACGTAATGGGCGAGGAGGGAGCCTTCGTTGGCTTCGAAATAGATGCGGAACTCACCGACGCGCAGACGGTGGTAAGTGTGGCCGCCGCGACGGACGGTCCCGAGTTCGGAGCTGCCGCGGAGGAGTTCTTCCGGCGTCAGCGAGGTGAAGGCTTCGACGACTTCCATCTGCTCCAGCGTCGGCAGCTTGGCGAGCTCGCGCATCGCCTGGTCGCTGAAATTCACTTGGTACATCGTGGTGAGGAAGCAAACGCCCCGCCCGTCCGCACCGCAATCATTCAGTTGGCCCGCGACCACGCTTCGACCAGCCGAATCGCCTGTTTTTCCACCAAATCCAGCACTTTTTCGAAATCGTCGCTTTCGCCGTAATACGGATCCGGCAAAGCGACGTCGCCGAGGAAGAGCGCGAGACGATCGTGTCGTTCCTGCGGACAACGCCGGCGCAGCTCGCGCAGGTTGATCTCGTCGGCCGCGAGGATGAGGTCGAACTCGTGGAAATCGGAGGCATGGACCTGCCGCGCGCGCAGGGGCTTGAGGTCATATCCTCGGGCGTGCGCATGACGGATCGAGCGCGGGTCGGGCGCGTCGCCGACGTGGTAGTTTTCGGTACCGGCGGAATCGAATTCGATCCGCAGGCCCGCCTGCTTCGCTTTGGCGCGGAGCACGGCTTCGGCGGTCGGCGAACGGCAGATGTTGCCCATGCAGACCAACAGCACCCGGCGGGGATGACCGGCCTTTCCCACGGCTCAGACCTTGCCGCCGAAGCTCTGGTGGTCGTCCAAATCCAGGACGTCGAACCAGGTGACGATGTCTTCACGCTTGGCCCCGGCCGGGGTCGAAGACTGGTATTCCGTCACCTTCGCCCGTCCGGCGGGGGCGCTAGGGGCACGCTGCTCGTGGTAGGCGCTGAAAGCGGCGATTTCTTGGCCGGAGCGGGGCTTCTTGGCATTGGCCATGAGCCAAACCAGGATTTCTCCGTCGCCTAAGCCCTTGTCAATCTGAGCTTTAAGTTCATCGGCCTCGATGCCGAGGAAATCCAGGACATTGCGATCCAGGGAGCATCCGTAGGTATACTCGCCATTCTTACCCGCCTTGGTGGCGCGGGCCTTATCAATCATACGGGGGAGGATGACCAGGCCGCCGAGGCGGACGCGGGGGCTGCGAGGGGGGTGCTGAGTAAGATCGTAGAGGTCGTGGGCCATAGGAACCGCAAAACTACCCCCCTCCCCTGCTTTCGCAAGAAAACAGGTCGGTTTGGAGGTTTGCCAAAATGTCACACCCCTCTATATGTATAAGGCATGTTCCTCTTGGCCGCCGCTCTCGCTGAGCATCCCCTTACCCGGGAATGCTTGCTCGGCTGTGCGGCGGTATTCCTGGCCGCCGCGGTCCTGGATGGTCTGTCGGTCAAGGACGCCTCCGGCCGCTGGCCGACCGCCGGCCTCTGGCTCCTGCGCGGAGGTTGGATCATGCTGACGACGATGCTGGCTTACCAAGGCCTGCGCTCCCATGCCTTGCCGATCGGGGATTCGGCGGAAGTCCTTCTTTCGATCGCCTGGGGTCTGTCCGGTCTCGCGCTCTTCCTTGACCTCACCTTTACGCACCGTCTGCCGACGTGGGCCATCGCCGGGGCGACGACCGGGTGTCTGATCGCGGCGGCCTTCCTCGGCGTCGTCGGTCAGCCGACCGATCACGCCGACAAACCGCTGATCGTCATCCATGTCGGCGCCGCGGTCCTCGCCTACTGCGTGCTCGGCGCGCAGGCGCTGAATTCCGCCGCTTACCTCCTGCAGGACCGCGCGCTCGCGCGTCGCGAGTTCGGCGGCATCTACGCGCTGCTTCCCGCCTTGGTGCCGCTCGACCGCATCGGCGGCCAGCTGATGGGCGCCGCCGTCTGGCTCCTGGGTCTTTCGCTCGTGATCGGCGCGACCGACTGGGCGCAGCGCGATCTCGCGCTCGTCGCCTTGCCTAAGCTCGGCGCCGCCCTGCTCACCTGGCTGGCCGGACTCTTCGTCACCGTGCAGCGCCGCCGCCATCGCCTCGCCGGCGCGGCCTACGCCCGCGCTTCGTTGTTCGTCTTCATCCCCGCGCTCGTCGCGCTGTACCTCTCGCTGCCCTCCGCCCGATGAGCGAACGCGCCCGCAATCTCGTGGCGTTGAGCGCCACCCATCGCACCGCCGGACTCGACGAGCGCGCCGCGTTCACCGTCCCTGCCGGCGGCGCCGAGGCATTCTACGCCGCGGCCCGCGAAGCCGGCCTCGCCGAAGCCGTCTTGCTCGCCACCTGCAATCGGCTCGAGGCCTACGGCGTCGGCGACGAAGCCGCCGCGCTCCATGTGCGCAGCGCGCTCATCAAGGCGACCGGCGCTTCGGCGGCCGTGCTCGACCAGCATCTCCGCCCCGTGCCCGGCCTCGAAGCGGTCGAGCACCTCTTCGCCGTCGTCTCCGGTCTCGAATCGCAGATGGTCGGCGAGGTCGAGATCGCCGGCCAGGTGAAGGACGCCTACGCCGACGCGCTCGCGCGCGGCATGACGGGCCCCGTGCTTAACCGCGTCTTCCAACGCGCGTTCCAGGCCGGCGCCTGGGCGCGCACGCATACCGGCATCTCCCAGGGCCAGGTGAGCCTCGGCAACGTCGCGGTCGAGCTCGCGCAGCGCGTCTTCGGATCCCTCGACGAAGCCCGTGTCCTCGTGCTCGGCACGGGTGACGTCGGCCGCCAGGTCGTGCAGGCGCTCGTCTCGCGCGGCGCCGCGCAGGTCTCCGTCGCTTCGCGCACCTTCGAGAACGCCCGCGCCCTCGCCGAGGAATTCTCCGGCGCGTCGCTCACCTTGGCCGACGCGCTCCGGC
>JBEDDU010000246.1:0-13220 GCA_041176065.1 Verrucomicrobiota bacterium
AGCTCACCGCGCTCGAGAACGTCGCGCTCGCCGCGCGCATCGCCGGCACGCCCGCCGCCGCGGCCACCGCCGCCGCCCGCGCGTTGCTCGGACAGGTCGGCCTCGGCGCGCGCCTCGAACACCTGCCTGCGAAGCTCTCCGGCGGCGAATGCCAGCGCGTCGCCATCGCCCGCGCCTTGGTCAACCGTCCCTCGGTGATCCTGGCCGACGAACCGACCGGCAACCTCGACGAGCGCACGGGCGCCGAGATCATGGAACTGCTCCTCGGCGTCGTCGCCGACCGCGGCGCGGCCTTGGTCCTGGTCACGCACAGCCGGGAGTTCGCGGAGCGCGCCGGCCGTCGCCTCGTGCTTTCCGGCGGCGTGCTTTCCCCCGCCTGATTTGACAACCGGGCGGGGCGGGGTTGTGTGATTTTCCCATGAACGCCGCCCTGACTCCTGCCCAGCTCCTCGCCTCCCTCGAATGGCGCTACGCCACCAAGGCTTTCGATACCCGTAAGCTGCCGGACGCCACCTGGGCCGCGCTCGAGGAATCCCTCCGCCTGACGCCGTCTTCGTTCGGCCTCCAGCCCTGGAAGTTCATCGTCGTCAACGATCCGGCCGTCCGCGCGAAGCTCCGTCCGGTCTCCTGGAACCAGTCGCAGGTGACCGACGCCTCGCACCTCGTGGTCTTCGCCCGGCGCACCGAGATGACCGAGGCCGACGTGAACGAATTCTTCAACCAGATCGTCTCGGACCGTAAGATCGACGCCTCCGTCATCGAACCCTACCGCCAGATGATGATCGGCGGCGTGGTGAAGGGCAAGGATGCCGCCGCCCAGAAGGATTGGGCGGCCCGCCAGCTCTACATCGCCCTCGGCCAGCTCATGGGCGCCGCCGCGGCCCTCGCGGTCGACACCTGCGCCCTCGAAGGCATCGACCCCGCCGCCTACACCGAGATCCTCGGACTCAAGGGCACGGGTTACGAAGCCGTCGTCGCCTGCGCCGTCGGCTATCGCTCCGCCGAGGACAAGTACGCCTCGCTGAAGAAGGTCCGCTACCCGGCCGCGCGCGTCATCAGCCGCGTCTGATCAGCTGCGGGCCGCCCAGCGCACGAATTCGTCGTCGTCGGCGAGGACCTGCGGGTCGCCGTATTCCGTCGAGAGCAGCCCGCGGTAGGCTTCGTCGGCGAAGCGTCGGCAGTGCAGGAGCACGCGCGCCGAATGACCGGGCGCGCGCACGAGCCGCCCGAGCGCCTGGTTGACCTTACGCATGCCCGGGCGGACGTAGGCCAGGGCGAACGCGTCCTCCGCGCCGGCCTCGACGAACATCTTGCGGCGGGCTTCCTGGAGGGCGTTGACCTCAGGCAGCGCCGGCCCGATCACGACGGCGGAGCGGATGCGCCCGCCGAGCATGTCGACGCCTTCGCCGAGCGAGCCGCCGAGGATGAGGCAGAGGATCGAGTAGCGGTTCAGCGAGTCTTCGACGAACCGGGCGGTGCCGTCGGGGCCGAGCCCGCGCGGCTGCAAGGCGACGTCGGCCTTGGGGTCGAGGTCCCGGACTTCCTTCACCGCGGCTTCGGCGTATTTGTACGAAGGGAAGAACGCCGCCACCGCGCCTTCCTGCGAGAGCCGCAGCAGCGCGGCCGCGGTCCGGGCGAGGTGCGAGTCGCGGGTCTTCAGGCGCGTGTCGACGCGTCCGTCGATCGCGACGGCGTAGGCGCCCTGGCGCCAGGGCGCGAGGGCGTGCACGGTCACGAGATGGTCGGGGTCGAGGCCGCAGTCCGCGGCGAGCGAGCCGCGCGGCCCGGGCGTCGCGGTCATCAGCAGCGAATGGCCGAAGGCGCGCAGGCGTTCGCCGGTGGCCTTGGCGGCGGAGAGGCAGTCGAGGCTCAGCAGGCCGGGGCGGGGCGACCAGAGCAGCCAGCCGAGGTCGGCGGCCTCGAGGCGGTCGGACCACGACGCGGCGTTCCACACGGCCTGCTTCGCGGCGTCGGGCAGGTCGTCGGTGTTGAACGGATGTTCGGCCGCGAGCACGGACATCCGTTCGGCGATGGCCATGGCTTCGAGGCGGTCGTCCGGCGAGAGCGCGTCGGCCTTCGGCAGACGGCGCAGGAAGCCGGCCCACGTCTCCGCGGTCCGGCACCAGGCCTCGGGCGCGCGGAAGCGGGTGAGCGTGAAGGCGAAGTCGGCGGCCGACTGTTCGTCGTCGCGCAGCGAGAGGCATTCCGCGGCGCGGTCGGGCAGGTTGTGGGCTTCGTCGACGACCAGCACCGTGTCGGCCATGTCCCAGCCCGGCACCGTCTCGAGGGCGGCGCGGTTGCGCGGCGAGAAGACGTAGTTGTAGTCGCAGATCACCACGTCGGCGTGCGCGAGCATCGCCTTGGTGATGTCCCATGGCGGCACGCCGGCGAGGCGGCCGATCTCGCGGACGCGCCGGAGGTCGGCGGCCTCCTCGAGCAGGTGCTGCGGGTCGATCTTCGCGTTGGCCCAGTTGCGGCGGATCTGCTCGGGGTCGTCGGGGATGCCTTCGACCTCATGCTCGGCGCGCGGGCGCAGCAGCACCGCGCGGAGCTCGTGGCTGCGGGCGAGGCGGCGCAGCTCCGAGAGCACCTGGAACTGGCCCGTGCCCTTGCCGGTGAGGTAGAGCAGCCGTCCGGCGCGGCCGCCCCGGAGCAGGCCGAGGCCGTGGCGCAGGGCGGCGGACGTCTTGCCGAAGCCCGTCGGCGCGACGAGCAGGCGCGTCGGCGAATCGAGGCCGGCCTGGTCGAGGTCGGCGCCGCATTGCAGCCATTCCGGACGGGGTTCCTTGAAGGGAAGCCGGTCGGGCAGGCAGAGGAGGCGGGCATGGCTGGCGCGCCGGTTCTCGGCGTGCGCGGCGAGGGTCTCGGCCTGGGCGAGCAGGTCGGCCTCGGCGGAGCGGGGCAGGGCGACTTCCTGCCGGGTCCCGTCGGCGGGGTCGACGAAGATGAGTTCGCCTTTCACCTCGCGCGCGCCGGAGCCCAGGCGGGCGGCGTGGCAGTAGGCGGCCAGCTGGAGGAAGTGATGGGCGAAGCGGCCGAGGAGGAACTCCGGTTTGCGCGGCAGCTTCAAGCTGATCGTCTTGATCTCGCGGATGCTCACCTCGGTCTCCGTCTCCCGCCACTGGTCGGCGCGGCCGGTGATGGCGATCGTCCAGCCGAGGGCGCCGACCTCGCAGGCGACGGCGCGTTCGAACTGCCAGCCCCGGCCTTCGGCTTCGGCGACCTTGCGCATCGTCTCGTGCCACTGACGGCCCGCTTCGGCGCGCCACGGGGCGCCGCCGGCGCCCGCGCCCGGTCCGGGGCGGAACGTCGCGAACTCCTGCGCGCTCAGCTCGACGCGCTTCGCCTTGAGGTCGATGCGCATCAGGGCAGGACGAAATGCGCCTCGCCGGCGGACCAGCGCTCGAGGTCGGTGCTCAGCTTCGCGACGGTCTCCTCATCGGTCGTCTGCGCGTCGAGGGGCTGCGCCAGGACCGCGGCCGCGTGGGCCTGCCGCGCGCCGAGGCGCAGGAACCACTGCTCGTGCACGCCCCAGCCGCCGTCCTTGAGGATGAGCCACAGGCTCTTGAAGTACGCGCAGTCGGCCCGCGGGCGCGCGGCCATGGCGTCGAAGGTCTCGAGGGCGATGCGGTAGCAGACCTCGGCGGATTCGGGCGGCGGCGGGTTCTTGCGCAGCATCGCCGCGAGGCGGCAGGCGCGTTCGAGCGTGCGGTGGTCGCGGGCCAGGCCGGCGCGGCGGGTGAGCAGGCGGTAGTCGCGGGCGAAGCGCGTGCCGCCGTCCTTGGCGCGTTCGAGGCTCACTTCACCTTCGTCGAAGAGGTCGGGCAGCGTCGTGCCCTTGCCGCGGTGCGTGCGGATCAGGCAGCGCACGAGGCCTTCGGCGGGCTCGAGCAGCGTGAGCAGGGAATGCGACTCCCCGGAAGGGTCGCGACCCAGCACCAGGCAACGCAGGCTCGACGCGGACATCCGGCCTATTCCTTGCTGGCCGGCTTGGGGACGACGGAGCCGAAGCTCATCAGCAGGCCGAGGGCCTCGCCGACCGTCAGCTTGGTCTCGCGGACTTCCTCGGGGGCGACGTGCAGGATGACGCCGGTGGTCGGCGCAGGCGCCGCGGGGATGAAGACGTTCACGACCTGCTTGCCGACGGCTTCGCTGAAGACCGTCGGCTGCTCGTGGGTGACGAAGGCGATGGACCACATCCCGGGACGAGGGAACTCGACCATCACCACGCGGCGGAAGGTGTCCTTGTTGCGGCCGCTGAGGGCGTCGACCATCTGGCGGATCGTGCCGTAGAGGGAACCGAGGCCGGGGATGCGCTCGAGCAAGGCGGCGAACCAGCGGTGGAGCAGCTTGCCGAAGAGGCGCTTTGAGAGGTAACCGACCACGATCAAGATGCAGATCATCACCACGGCGGAGCTGATGACCACCAGCTGGCGAGGGAGTCCGAGGGTGAAGTCGGGCGCCGGCTGGTTCGCGTTGGCCCACAGCCAGCGGAAGCCGAGTTCCACGGCCGGCTGGATGAACTTGCCCATCAGGTCGAGCAGCACGGACACCACGTAGAGCGTCAGGCCGACCGGCAGGAGGAGGAAGAGGCCGGTCAGGAAGTTATGGCTCAGACGGGAGGCGAAGGTGGTCTTTTCCGGCGAATCACTCATGGAGCCTAGGTAAGGCCGTCCCTGACCTGTGGCAAGGTCGGTCGGTGATTTCGGGGGTTGGAACGAAGGCTGCGGGCCCTAGGATGACCGCATGAAGACCTTCTTCCGGGTTGCCCTCGCCCTCGTCGGCTTTGCCGTCAACCTCGTCGCCGTGGAAGAAGCCTACCCGCGCACCGCCCCGGGCGACCTCGAGCTCAAGACCTTGCCGGCCGCCCGCTGGATGCGCACGGAGTCGTCGAAGGATTATTTCGCCTCGGACAACGGGCTCTTCATGAAGCTCTTCCGTTACATCGACGCGAACAAGATCCCGATGACCGCGCCGGTCGAGGCCGGCATCAGGCCCGGCACGATGGTGTTCTACCTGGACGAAACTTCCGCCAAACGGTCCGACCTCGCGGAGACCCCGCAGGTGAAGCTCTCTTCGGTCCCCGAACGGCGCGTCGCCGCCATCGGCATCCGCGGTTCGTACAGCCGCGAGAACTACGACGAGGCGTTGGCCGAGCTGCGCGCCTGGCTCGGGAAACGCACGGACGTGAAAGCCGCCGGCGAACCTTACGCGGTCTACTGGAACAGCCCGTTCGTGCCCTTCTTCCTCAAGCAGTCGGAAGTGCACATCCCCGTCGCGCCGACGAAGTGAATCAGGCCCAGGCGCGCTGGCGCCAGGCGAGGCCTTCGGCGACCTCGCGGGCGAGTTCCGGGCCGCGGAAGACGAGGCCGGAGTAGACCTGCACGAGGCACGCGCCTTCGTCCATGAAACGTCCGGCGTCCTTCGCGCACAGGATGCCGCCGCAGCCGACGATCGGGATACGTCCGTCGGCTTCCTTGGCGAGGAAGCGCACGACCTGCAGGGAGCGTTCGAGGAGCGGGGCGCCGCTGAGGCCGCCGCGGCCGGGCGAGCACGCTTCGGTGCCCGCAGGTCGGGAGATGGTGGTGTTCGTGGCGATGATGCCGGCGAAGCCGCATTCGCCGACGACGCTGACGATGTCGGCGAGCTGGTTCGGATTGAGGTCCGGGGCGATCTTGAGGAGCAGGGGCACCGGGCCGCCGGCGACGGAGCGGTTCTCCTGCGCGAGCGCGGAGAGCAGCGTCACGAGCGGGGCGCGGTCCTGGAGGGCGCGCAGGCCGGTGGTGTTCGGGCTGCTGATGTTGACGACGACGTAGTCGGCGAGCGGGGCGAGGAGCTTGAAGCAGGTGAGGTAGTCCTCGTGGGCCTGCTCGTTGGCGGTGGCCTTGTTCTTGCCGATGTTGATGCCGAGCGGGCTGACGCGCCGGCCGCGGCCGGGCTGCTTGCTCAGTCGGTCATGCAGAGCCTGGGCGCCGTTGTTCGGGAAGCCGTAGGCGTTCACCACGGCGTTGAGCTCAGGGTAGCGGAAGACGCGGGGCTTCTCGTTGCCCGGCTGCGCCTTCGGGGTGACCGTGCCGACTTCGACGTGACCGAAGCCGAGGGCCGCCGCGCCGCGCCAGCCGAGGCCGTCCTTGTCGAAGCCGGCGGCGAGGCCGATGTGGTTGGGGAACTTCAGGCCGAAGGCTTCGATCGGGCGGCCGCCCTTGGGGGTCAGCGAGCGCTCCATAAGGGCGCGGAGGGGGGCGCAGGCGCCGAGCAGGCCCATGCCGCGGAGGCCGACCTGGTGGGCCGTCTCCGGGTCCAGCTGGTAGAGGGCCTTCGCGATCACCTTGTCATACAGGAAAGACATGCCCGGGAGTTAAGGGAGGAAAGGGCGGAAGGAAAGCGGAGAAGCCCGCCATCTGGGGCGGCCGCCGACCCCTCTTGACTCCCGCCCAGACTTGGGCAAACCACCCTGCCATGGCTGTGACTACCTCAAAGCTCCTTTGGTGCACCATCCGTTTCAAGGAGAAGGAAGGCAACTGGTGGGTGAAGGAGAACTCCGACCCCAAGCATTACGAACCGGACGGCCTCGGCATCCTCGATCCCTACCAGTTCCCGTGGATCCTGGACATGATGGACCCCCTCCGCGAGTACGGCCTCTCCAACGAGATCCTCGAGGCCGCCTTCGTTCCTTTCCAGGCCCAGGAAATCGAGAAGGACCAGACCGTCCGCCTCGTCCGCGTGGCCGAGCACATCCTCGACTCCGAAGAGCCGCTCTTCGCCCTCCCGAACATCAAGGACGGCGACAAGGGCGCCTACGCCGACTTCCTCGAGCACATCATGCGCCTGCGCGTGAAGCTCATCAACGACACGATCAAGCTCGAGCAGAAGCTCACCGTCGAGGACGTGGATGAGCAGCTCAGCGAGCTCCGCAACCAGGCCATGATCGAAGGCCGCGACATCCATCCTTTCGAAGAGATCACCGACATCCTCGAGTTCGTCCCGCAGGGCCACGAAGTCCCGGGCGACGACGATGACGACGACAAGCCCGTGCGCGCCCAGGCGGCCGCCGAGGACATCGCCGACCTCCCCGACGTCGAGGAAGTCGACAAGGACATGGAGAAGAACCTCCGCTGGGACGACGAAGACGAACCGGCCGAAGAAGGCTCCGGCGAAGAGGGCGGCGAATCCGAAGGCGGCGGCAAGGCTTCCGGCAAGTCCGGTCGCCGTCGCTGAGCCCGCGGCTTATTTCGCCGGCTTGTCCGCGACCTGAGGCTCGAAGAGCCAGAGGCGTCGTGAAGCCATGTCCACCGCGATGGGGTGGGCGCGCAGGAAGTCGTCGCCGAGCAGGTTGTGCTCCTCGTCGCGGATGAACTCGACGCCCGTCAGCGGGGCGCCGCCGATGCGCAGCGACTTGATCTTGCAGACCTGCACGCGCGTGAGCGAGGTGCCGCGCACGGTGGCCACGGGCAGGAAGCCGCGAAACTCGGTCTCGCCGCGGAACTTCAGCGAGCTCATGTAGGACTTCGAGGCGCCGGAATCGACGATCATCGGCACCTTGACGCCTTCGACCTCGATGTTGACGCCGCAATGGCCTCCGCGGCTGTAGATGGGGACTTCGTGGGCCGCGGAGGTGTCCGGGATCCTGCCGAGGATCATGACCTTGTTCCGCAGGTCCATGTAGAAGGGCTGGCCGAAGAGCAGGTCGGCGCCCATGAGGCCGTCGAGCTCCATGCCGTCGAGCGGCATGATCGCGACGTGGAAGTCGCGCCAGGTGACCTCGCCCGCGCGGAAGGTCTCGACGAGTCCGTAGGTGGATTCCTTGCGGCCGGAGTTGCCCATCGAGGGGACCGTGAAGGCCTCGCCCACGCCGCAGCGCTGCGCCGCGCGCGGCGTGATGACGGCCGCGCCTTGGCAGCCGGTGTCGACGCCGAGGAGCACGTTCACGCCGTTGATCTGCACGACGAGGGTGGGGATGGCCTTGATGCGCAGCCGGTAGGTCGCGACGCCGCTCTCGGGGAATTCGACCTTGGGCTTCTTGAGGTCCTGTGCGGCGAGCGAACAGGCGAGGCCTAGGCCGAGGCAGGCGAACAGGAGGCGCAGGGGCTTCATCGGTGGGCGAAGGGCGCGGGTGGCGCCGGGGTCACCCTAATTTGGACGGAATCCGCGGGAGGTCGACAAGGACCTGCGGATTTCTGGCTCAGGCCTGCCGGCGGCGTCGCCAGAGGTAGGCCAGGGCGAAGCAGAGGCCGCCCAGGCCGACGGCCCAGTCGCCATGCCGCACCCAGAAGGTCTCCGGCTGGCGGTCTCGTGGGATCCGGACCGGCGTGGCCAGGCGAGAGCCTCGGAAATACACGCTACCTTGCTCGAGGACGGGGAAGGCGCGTCCGAGGGGGTCGATGGTGCCGCTCCAGCCGGCGTTGCCGCAGCGCACGACGGGCAGGCCCGTGGCGGCGGCCAGGAGGACGGAATGGGCGGCGTGCTGGTAGGCTCCGGCTTCGCGGCCATACCAGGCGTCGTTGGTCACCACGATGAGCACGTCGGCGCCGGCGAGGGCGTGCTCGCGGGCGAGCTCCGGGAAGACGTCTTCGTAGCAGACCAAGGCGCCGGCCATGAAGGTGCGGCCCTGGCGCGTCGAGAGCGGGAGCAGGGCAGGGCCGGTGCCGGCCACGCAGTCGGTCTCGATCGGCACGACCTTGCGGAGCGGGAGGAAGTCGGCGAGCGGCACGTATTCGCCGAAGGGCACGAGGTGACGCTTCGCGTAGGCGGGCTTGCGCACGCCTTCGCCGGTCACGACCGCGACCGCGTTGCCGTAGCCCGCGCCGCGCCGGTCGATGGCGCCGATGACGAGCGGGGTGTCGGTGACCGCCGAGAGCGCCTTGAGCCGGTCGACGTAGGCCTCGCTTTCCAACGTCAGCGGCAGGGCCGCCTCGGGCCAGAGCACGAAGTCCGCCGCGCGGGCGCCCGCGACGTCGATGGTCATCGTCTCCGCAAGGCGCAGGTGTTCCTGCAGGCGCGCGCCGTCCCATTTGGCGTTGGGGTCGAAATCCGTCTGCACCACCGCGGGCGTGACGGTGACGTGCGGGAGCGTGGCCTTGGCGGCGTTGGCGGCGAGCAGGGCGACGAAGCCGCCGGCGATCGGCAGCAGGCCGACGTAGAGCTCGGGCGTGAGGCGTCGCAGCCAGCCGGCGGGCCCGACGGGCGCGAGGCGCGCGTCTTCGCGGTAGGATTCGATGAGCCGGACGATCCAGCGGGCGAAGCCGAGGTTGAAGAGCACCAGCGCGATCGACAGGCCGATCGGACCGATCCACGCGCACAGGCTGAGCATCACCGGATTACCGGTCTGCGAAGCCGAGAGC
The DNA here is from genome assembly GCA_041176065.1 of Verrucomicrobiota bacterium. Classification (GTDB taxonomy): domain Bacteria; phylum Verrucomicrobiota; class Verrucomicrobiia; order Opitutales; family UBA953; genus UBA953. Next base: position 9,342 of record JBEDDU010000246.1, read on the forward strand.
GGCAGCCAGCCGAAGCCCGAGAGGATCGTCGAACGCGTCCACTCGAGCAGTCCCCACGCGCCGGCGAGGCCGGAGATCGCGAGCAGGCGCGCGGGCAGGCCGGCGCCGGCGCAGGCCGGGAAGATCCAGCGGAGCAGGCAGAGCCAGCCGGCGAGGTAGAGCGCGCAGTAGGCCGTGAGCAGCACCAGGCCCAGCCAGCCGAGCGGCGGGTAGACGTGGCGCAGCCAGACGAGCAGGGCGATCCAGAGCGCCCAGCTCAGCGCGAACGAGGCGCGGCGCCAGGCCCGCCAGTCGGGCATGGACGCGGCCGCGACCGCGGCGGGCACGAGCGCGATGAACGCCCAGAAGGGATGGCCGACCGGTCCGAACGAAAGGAAGAGCAGGAGCGCCGTCAGCGACGTCCCGAGCCAGGCGAGCCGGCCGGATCCCGGGCTGCTCGCGGCCGTCTCCGTCATTCCGAGAGCACTTCGGCGACTTCCCAGCCCTCGTCGCGGACGAGCGCTTCGGCCTTCTTCCACTTCAGGTCCTGGGTCTCAGGGCCTTTGCGGATGCGGACGACGGCGTTGCGGCCGATCTTCGGGGTGAGGCGGCGGAAAGGCTCCTGCTTCGGCGCGGCGGCGGGCGTGGACTCGGTGGCCGGGCCGGTGCCGGGCTCGGCGGGGCCGGTCGCCATGGCCTGGCCTTGGGCGCGGCGCATGAGGGACTCGAGCGCCTCCATCGAGGTCGCGGTGCGGAAGAGGCCGGAGCACGCGTCGGTGCGGAGCTGCTGCATCAGGCGTTCGAAGGCCTTGAAGGCCTCGGCCTTGTATTCGTTGAGCGGATCCTTCTGCGCGTAGCTGCGCAGGCCGACGCCGCGGCGGAGGTCTTCCATCTCGGTGAGGTGGTTCTGCCAGTTGCGGTCGATGGCGCGCAGGAGCACGCTGCGTTCGAGGTATTGGAGGATCTCCGGCGACTCGTGCTGCTCGCGGCCGGACTGCAGGGCGCGGACGCGGTCGGTGGCCAGCAGGAGGACCTGCGTGCGCGTGCGCGCGAGGATGTCCCCGAGGTCGAGGCGCATGTGGAAGGTCGTCACGTACCAGTAGACGAAGGCCTCGGCGGCGCGGCGGTCGGCCTCGCCTCCGGCCTCGGGGAAGACCATCGCGAGGCGTTCGTCGATCTCCTCCTCGACGATGTCCATGATCGTCGCGCGGCTGTCTTCGGCCTTGAGGGCGCGGTTACGCAGGCCGTAGACGATCTGGCGCTGCTGGTTCAGCACGTCGTCGTACTGGAGCAGGCGCTTGCGCATCGAGTAGTTCTGGCCTTCGACGCGCTTCTGCGCGGTGCCGATGGAACGGTTGAGGAGCGGGTGTTCGAGCGGTTCGCCTTCCTTGAAGGATTTCTCGAGCAGGGAGGAGATGATGCCCGCGTTGGAGAACAGGCGCATCAGGTCGTCCTCGAGGGAGACCAGGAAGCGGGAGCGGCCGGGGTCGCCCTGGCGCGAGCAGCGGCCGCGCAGCTGGCGGTCGACGCGGCGGGATTCGTGGCGCTCGGTCGCGAGGACGTAGAGGCCGCCGAGCTCGCGGACGCCTTCGCCCAGCTTGATGTCGGTGCCGCGGCCGGCCATGTTGGTGGCGATCGTCACCGCGCCGTGCTGGCCGGCCATCGAGACGATGTCGGCCTCGGATTCGTGGTGCTTGGCGTTGAGGATCTTGTGCGGGACCTTGGCCATCGTGAGCATGCGGCCGAGGGTCTCGGAGGCTTCTACGGAGGCGGTGCCGACGAGCACGGGCTGGCCGCGCTTGTGGGCTTCTGCGATCTCCTTGATCGCGAACTGGTACTTCTCCTTGCGGGTCTTGAAGACGATGTCGTTGTCGTCGACGCGGATGCACGGGCGGTGCGTCGGGATGGCGACGACCGTCAGGCGGTAGATGTCGTGGAACTCGGAAGCCTCGGTCTCGGCGGTGCCGGTCATGCCCGCGAGCTTCTGGTACATGCGGAAGTAGTTCTGGATGGTGACCGTCGCGTACGTCTTGTTCTCCTTCTCGAGCGCGACGCCTTCCTTGGCTTCGACGGCCTGGTGGAGGCCGTCGGACCAGCGGCGGCCTTCCATGATGCGGCCGGTGTTCTCGTCGACGATCTTCACCTTGCCCTCGTGGACGACGTACTGCTTGTCCTTCTCGTAGAGGGTGTACGCCTTGAGCAGCTGGCCGATGGCGTGGATGTCCTCGGAGACCTGCGCGTAGGCGGCCTCGGCTTCGGCGCGGAGTTCGGCGCGGCGCTCGGGCGTCAGGGACTCGTCGTTGTCGAGCTCGACGTAGCGGCTCGGCAGGTCGGGGAGCACGAACGCGTCGGGCTCGCCGGGGCGGAGGGTGTCGCGGCCGAGCTGGGTGAGGTCGGACTCGTGCTGGCGTTCGCTGACGGAGAAGTAGAGGCGTTCCTTGAGGTGGAAGCGGCGGTCCTTCTCGATCTCGGAGGCGAGCACGCCCTCGTGCTTCTCGAGGGCCTTGCGCCACTTGCCGTTCTCCATCAGGCGGAGGAAGACGCGGTTGCGCGGCATGCCGTGGGCGGCGAGCCAGAGCTTGTCGAGGGAATCGGCGGACGGCTCCCTGTCCTCGCCGAGCTTCTCGAGCTCGTCGCGGACCTCGTTCATCAGGCGGGTGACGAGGCGGATCTGGAGTTCGACCAGGCCGGCGACCGGCTGGCGGAGGCGCGGGAAGGCGGGCTCGCGCTCTTCGGCGACGGGGCCGGAGATGATCAGCGGGGTGCGGGCTTCGTCGACCAGGATGGAGTCGATCTCGTCGACGATGCAGAAGTAGTGGTCGCGCTGGACCTGTTCCTCGGGCGACAGGGCCATGCCGTTGTCGCGCAGGTAGTCGAAGCCGAACTCGGAAGCGGTGCCGTAGGTGATGTCGCAGCCGTAGGCGGCCTTGCGGTCCTCGCTGGGCATCTGGTTCTGGATGCAGCCGACCGTGAGGCCGAGCCAGCGGTACAGGTGGCCCATCCACTCGGAGTCGCGGCGGGCGAGGTAGTCGTTGACGGTGACGAGCTGGCAGTTCCGGCCGGTCAGCGCGTTGAGGTAGAGGGGCAGGGTGGCGACGAGGGTCTTGCCTTCGCCGGTCGCCATCTCGGCGATCTTGTTCTGGTGGAGGGCGATGCCGCCGATGAGCTGGACGTCGAAATGCACCATGTCCCAGGTCTGCTCATGGTCGCAGACGACGGCGGTGGTGCCGCAGAGGCGGCGGGCGGCGTTCTTGACGACGGCGAAGGCCTCGGGGAGGAGGGCGTCGAGGGACTCGCCCTTGGCGTGACGGGCCTTGAACTCGGCGGTCTTGGCGCGGAGGGCGTCGTCGGACAGTTTCTGGTACTCGGTTTCGAGGGCGTTGATCCGCTTGACGAGGGGAGCGCACTTGCGGAGGAACCTCCGGTGGTGGCTGCCGGCGAAGAGCTTGAGGATGCTGAGAAACATGGGTCCGGGAGCGAGAGGTAGCAAACTCCGACCCCGCCCCCCGGGGCAAGCCTTGTCTCGGGTTGTTCACATCGGGTTTTCGGCCTTGCGGCCATCCTCCCGCCGTCAAGATGGGACGTAACCATGGCTGAAAACGTCCTTATCCTCGGCACCGGTTGCGCCGGCCTGACCGCCGCCATCTATGCCGCCCGCGCGGGCCTCGCTCCTCTGGTCCTCGAAGGCGGCCAGCCCGGCGGCCAGCTGACCACGACCTCCGAGGTCGAGAACTTCCCCGGCTTCGTCCACGGCGTCGACGGCAACGAGCTCATCACGAACATGAAGGGCCAGGCCGAACGCTTCGGCGCCAAGTTCGCCTGGGACCGCATCGACTCCGTCGACTTCTCCGGCCCGGTCAAGAAGCTCAAGGGCGGCGAAGCCACCTATGAGGCCAAGGC
>JBEDDU010000247.1:0-15836 GCA_041176065.1 Verrucomicrobiota bacterium
CAGCAAGCGCTACCGCGCCGCCCTCCAGGTCGCCGACCTGAAGGCCAAGTATGACGTCGCCCAGGCCGCCGAGATCATCAAGAAGATGCCCGGCGCCAAGTTCGACGAAACCGTCGAGATCTCCGCCTTCCTCGGCGTCGATCCCAAGCAGTCGGACCAGATGGTCCGCGGCACCGTCTCGCTCCCGAACGGTTCCGGCAAGAAGATCAAGGTCCTCGCCTTCACCGAGAACGCCGCCGAAGCCCTCGCCGCCGGCGCCGATTACGCCGGCCTCGCCGACCTGATCGCCAAGGTCAACGGCGGTTTCCTCGACTTCGACGTCGCCATCTCCACCGTGTCCGCGATGAAGGACGTCCGCCAGGTCGCCCGCGTCCTCGGTCCGAAGGGCCTCATGCCTAACCCGAAGTCCGGCACGGTCTCCGACGACATCCCGAAGACCATCAAGGAAGTGAAGGCCGGCCGCGTCGAATTCAAGATGGATAAGACGGGCAACATCGTGATCGTCGTCGGCAAGAAGTCTTTCACCGCCGCCCAGCTCACCGAGAACGCGCAGGCCGCCCTGTCCGCCCTCGTGAAGGCCCAGCCCGCCGGCTTCGCCGGCGGCCGTTTCATCAAGTCGATCACCCTCAGCGCCAGCATGAGCCCCGGCGTCGCCGTCGATCTCAAGCCCTACTCGGCCGCCGTCGCGACCGCCTAACCTGAACACGCCCAAGAGAACCCACGAACATGCGCGCTGAAAAACAATTCCTCGTCGACGAAGTCGCCGCCCAGCTGGCCAGCTCCAACTACCTGCTGCTCGCCAACTTCACCGGCGTCACCGTCGAGAACGCGACCGCCGTCCGCACCCAGCTCCGTGCCCACGGCGCCGAGTACCACGTCGTCAAGAACAGCATCCTGAACATCGCCGCCAAGCAGGCCAACCTGCCGGACATCTCCGCCCACCTGACCGGCCACACGGCCCTCGTCACCGGCGGCAACAATCCGACCGGCGTCGCCAAGGTGCTCGTCAGCTTCTTCAAGGACTTCTCCAAGCTGGAAGTGAAGGGCGGCGTCCTTGACGCCAAGATCCTCACCAAGGCCGAAGTGGAAGCCCTGTCGAAGCTGCCGTCCCTCGACGGCATCCGCGCCCAGCTCCTCTCGCTGCTCTCCACCCCTGCGTCGCAGTTCGTCCGCCTCCTGGACGCCAAGCGCCAGAAGGACGAGAAGGCCGCCTGAACCCTTTCCTCGCGGAGGCGTCGCCATGTGGCGGCGTCCGAGCGGGGGGAACCCAAACCAAAAAACAACACACATCCAAAGAACCCCGGTTAGGGGCCTCGCGCCCTCAAATGTCCTTCATCGGACGCTAACCATTCAAGGAACCAAGATACCATGAGCAACATCACCAAAGACCAAGTCATCGAGTGGCTCAGCGCCCAGTCCGTCCTGGACATCGCTAACCTCGTGAAGGACCTCGAGACCAAGTGGGGCGTTTCCGCCGCCGCTCCTGTCGCCGTCGTCGCCGCCGGTGGCGCCGCCGCCGGTGCCGCTCCCGCCGAAGAGAAGACGACGTTCGACGTCATCCTCAAGGGCAAGGGCGCTACCCCGATCAATGTCATTAAGGAAGTCCGCGCCATCACCGGCCTGGGCCTCAAGGAAGCCAAGGACCTCGTCGACGGCGCTCCGAAGCCCGTCAAGGAAGGCGTGTCCAAGGACGAAGCCAAGGATATCGAGACCAAGCTCAAGGCCGCCGGCGCCGAGGTCGAGGTCAAGTAATCCGTCTTCCGACGCACATCTGCGAAGCGGGGAGGGTAGCACCCTTCCGGGTCCGGCGACCCCTCCCCGCTTTTTCTTCCCAACGGCCGCCTCGTCCGACCCCACCAGGCAAACCAGTCAGCACCACCGAATCCACCCGACACTCCGAGCCCACCTTCACCAGCCATGCCTCAAGAGCGCAAAAACTTCGGTAAACTACGCGAAGTCATCCCTCCGCCCAATCTGATCGAGAACCAGATCTTCTCGTTCAACGATTTCCTGCAGCTGGACGAATCCGCGTCCGCCCGCAAGAACGTCGGCTTGGACGCCGTCTTCCGCGAGGCTTTCCCGGTGGAGAGCAACAACGGCAACTTCCGTCTCGAATACCTCGAGTACGGCTTGGTCATGCCGAAGCAGACCGAACTCGAGTGCATCCGCGAAGGCACGACCTACGCGATCTCGGTGATGCTCAAGCTCCGCCTCCGTGAGAAGGGCGCCTTCAAGGACGAAGAGATCCTGATGGGCGAGATCCCGATGATCACCGACCGCGGCTCCTTCATCGTCAACGGCGCCGAACGCGTCGTCGTCTCCCAGCTCCACCGCTCCCCCGGCATCTGCTTCGAAGAGTCCGCCCACACGAGCGGCAAGATGCTCCACGCCTTCCGCATCATCCCTGACCGCGGCACCTGGATCGAAGTCCAGTTCGACCAGAACGACCTCCTCTGGGTCTACCTCGACCGCCGCCGTCGTCGCCGCAAGTTCCTCGTCACGACCTTGCTCCGCGCCTTCGGCTACAAGGACGACAAGGACATCCTGGCCCTCTTCTACCAGCACCGCGAACTGACCGCCAAGTCCGCCCTCGACCTCGATCCGGAAGAGCTTTCCCAGCTCGTCTACGCCGACCCGATCGTCGACGTCGAGACCGGCAAGGTCGTCGCCAAGCAGTACGACAAGCTCTCCCGCGAGACCCTCAAGGAGATCCACAAGCAGCTGCCGAAGCAGAAGTTCGGCGTCTTCGACACCGCCTTCGACAACGGTTCCATCATCCTCTCGCTCCGCAAGGACATCGGCGCCGTCCGCAACGAGGAAGAAGCCCTCAAGGAGATCTTCCGCAAGCTCCGCCCGGGCGAGCCCGTCAACGTCAAGGGCGCCCGCGCCCACATGCAGCGACTCTTCCAGGATCCGCTCCGTTACGACCTGGGCCGCGTCGGCCGCTACAAGCTCAACCAGAAGCTCGGCCTGAACGTCTCCCTCGACACCCGCACGATCACCCCGGAGGACATCGTCGAGGCCACCAAGCTCCTCTGCAAGCTGAGCGCCGGCGACGGCGCCATCGACGACATCGACCACCTCGGTTCGCGCCGCGTGCGCAACGTCGGCGAGCTCCTCGCCAACCAGTGCCGCGCCGGCCTCAAGAACGTCGTCAAGACCGTCAAGGCCCGCATCAACGAGTACGACCAGAGCGTCGACTCGATCACCCCGCAGAAACTCGTCAACCCGAAGCCCTTCGGCAATTCGATCCGCGAGTTCTTCGCCCGCAGCCAGCTGTCCCAGCTGATGGACCAGATCAACCCGCTGGCCGAGCTGACGCACAAGCGTCGTCTCTCCGCCCTCGGGCCCGGCGGCCTCAACCGCGACCGCGCCGGCTTCGAAGTCCGCGACGTCCATCCGTCCCACTACGGACGCATCTGCCCGATCGAGACCCCCGAAGGTCCGAACATCGGCCTGATCAACTCCCTCTCCACCTACTCCCGCATCAACGAGTTCGGCTTCATCGAAGCCCCGTACCGCAAGGTCGTGCGCGGCAAGGTCTCCAGCCAGGTCGAGTTCATGACCGCGGACCAGGAAGAGAAGTTCAAGGTCGCCCAGGCCAACTCCGAGCTCGACGAAGCCTCCCGCCTCAAGGGCAAGGTCACCGTCCGCTATCGCGACGACATCCTCGAAGTCGACCCGGAAGACGTCGACTACATGGACGTCTCCCCGCAGCAGGTCGTCTCCGTCGCCGCCGCGCTCATCCCCTTCCTGGAGCATGACGACGCGAACCGCGCGCTCATGGGTTCCAACATGCAGCGCCAGGGCGTGCCGCTCGTCGTGACCGAGGCTCCGTTCGTGGGCACCGGCCTCGAACGCCGCGTCGCCATCGACTCGAAGACCGTGATCGTCGCCGAAGGCCCCGGCGTCGTCGCCGCCGCCGACTCCCGTCGCATCATCATCACCAAGGACGGCGAGATCGCCCCCGCCCAGCTCGAGAACAAGAAGTTCAAGAGCGAGCCGGCCAAGGGCGTCTACGTCTACGACCTCCGCAAGTTCCTCAAGACCAACTCCTCCACGTGCTTCAACCAGCGTCCGCTGGTCCGCCGCGGCGACAAGGTCAAGCAGGGCGACATCATCGCCGACGGCGCCGCCACCGACAAGGGCGAGCTCGCCCTCGGACGCAACGTCCTCGTCGGCTTCATGCCGTGGAACGGCTACAACTTCGAAGACGCGATCCTGCTCTCCGAACGCATGCTCAAGGACGACGTCTTCACGTCCGTCCACATCGAGGAGTTCGAGGTCACCGCCCGTGACACGAAGCTCGGGCCCGAGCAGATCACCCGCGACATCCCGAACCTCGGCGAGGAAGCCCTGCGCAACCTCAACCGCGACGGCGTCATCCGCATCGGCGCCGAGGTGAAGCCCGACGACATCCTCGTCGGCAAGATCACCCCGAAGTCCGAAGGCGACCTCGCCCCCGAAGAGAAGCTCCTCCGCGCCATCTTCGGTGAGAAGGCCCGCGACGTGAAGGACACCTCGCTCCGCGTGCCCTCCGGCATCTCCGGCATCATCATGGACGTGAAGGTCTCCTCCCGTACCGACAAGGACGACGGACGCCTCTCGCCCAACGACCAGCGCCGCGCCCTCAAGAAGGTCAACGAAGAGTACCGCACGGCTGACTCCCGCCTCCGCGAAGAGATGACCGAGTCCCTCTCGAACATCCTCCTCGGCGAGAAGATCCCGCTCGACGTCAAGAACTCCGAGACGGGCGAAGCCATCATCCCGGCCAACCGCAAGATCACCAAGACCCTCCTCCGCCGCCTGGCCTCCGTCTCCCGTTCCATCGAGATGAACGACTCGCCGGTGAAGCAGAAGATCCGCCAGATCGTCGACGGCTACCACCGCCGCTTCGACGAGCTCGAGCAGGAGCGCGCCCGCAAGGTCGAAGCCATCGAACAGGGCATCGACGAAGGCGGCGCCATCAAGAACGTCAAGGTGTACATCGCCACCAAGCGCAAGATCCAGGTCGGCGACAAGATGGCCGGCCGTCACGGCAACAAGGGCGTCGTCGCCCGCATCGTGCCGGTCGAAGACATGCCTTACCTCGCCGACGGCACCCCCGTCGACATCTGCCTCAATCCTCTCGGCGTTCCTTCCCGAATGAACGTCGGCCAGGTCCTCGAGACGCACCTCGGCTGGGCTTGCTCCAAGCTCGGCCTGAAGATGGCCACCCCCATCTTCGACGGCATCCCCGAGAAGCAGATCCGCGAATACCTCAAGCAGGCCGAACTCCCCGAGACGGGCAAGGCGATGCTCATCAACGGTCACACCGGCGAGGCGTTCGACCAGGACGTCGTCGTCGGCTACATCTACATGATGAAGCTGAACCACCTCGTCGCGGACAAGATCCACGCCCGCGCCACCGGTCCGTACAGCCTCATCACGCAGCAGCCTCTCGGCGGCAAGGCCCAGTACGGCGGCCAGCGTTTCGGCGAAATGGAAGTCTGGGCCCTCGAAGCCTACGGCGCGGCCTACACCCTGCAGGAGCTCCTCACGGTCAAGTCCGACGACGTCGCCGGCCGCACCAAGATCTACGAGCAGCTCGTCAAGGGTGACAACACCCTCGTCAGCGGCACGCCCCAGTCCTTCAACGTGCTGATGAAGGAGATGCAGGCCTTGTGCCTGGATGTCCGCCTCGGCTCGGCCTCCACCGCCACCCCGGATCGTAACTGAGCGTCCGACGTACCCCCACCCAGACCTTAACAGACATGATTCACCCGGAGCACACCCCCGAGTTCACCGCCAACGAGACGAAGGAACAGTCCTTCGATTTCGTCTCCATCTCGATCGCCTCGCCCGAGGAGATCGTCCAGTGGACCGGCGAGCAGTTCCTCGACGAACTCGACGAACACGGCAACCGCAAGGTCAAGGGACTCAAGGAAGTAAAGAGCCCTGAGACCATCAACTACCGCTCGTTCAAGCCCGAGCCGAACGGCCTCTTCTGCCAGCGCATCTTCGGACCGGTCCGCGACTACGAATGCTACTGCGGCAAGTACAAGAAGGTGAAGTACAAGGACGTCGTCTGCGACAAGTGCGGCGTCGAAGTCACCGTCTCCCGCGTCCGCCGCGAGCGCATGGGCTACATCCGCCTCGCCATCCCGGTCTCCCATATCTGGTTCCTGAAGAGCATGCCCAGCCGTCTGTCGCTGATGCTCGACATGACCACCCGCCAGCTCGAGCAGGTCATCTACTACCAGAAGTACCTGGTCGTCGACCCGGGCGCCACCGGCATGGAGGAGAAGGAGCTCCTCGACGAGGAATCCTACCGCCGCGCCGTCGAACAGCACGGCCCTGACGCCTTCAAGGCCCGCATGGGCGCCGAGGCGCTCCAGCAGCTCCTCAAGAAGATGGATCTCGCCGCCACGGTCGAGAACCTCCGCGACCAGCTCCGCTCGACCCGCTCCAAGCAGATCAAGAAGAAGATCGCCCGCCGCATGAAGATCATCCAGGGCTTCCTGGCTTCCGGCAAGCGTCCCGAGCACATGATCCTGACGGTGCTCCCGGTCATCCCGCCGGACCTCCGTCCGCTCGTCCCCCTCGAAGGCGGCCGCTTCGCCACCTCCGACCTGAACGACCTCTACCGTCGCGTCATCAACCGCAACAACCGCCTGAAGCAGCTCATCCAGATGAAGACGCCCGACGTCATCATCCACAACGAGATGCGCATGCTCCAGGAAGCCGTCGACGCCCTCCTCGACAACGGCCGCCACGGCAAGCCGGTCAAGGACCGCGACCGTCAGCTCAAGTCCATCTCGGACATGCTGAAGGGCAAGCATGGTCGTTTCCGCCAGAACCTCCTCGGCAAGCGCGTCGACTACTCCGGCCGCTCCGTCATCGTCATCGGTCCCGAGCTCAAGCTCAACCAGTGCGGTCTCCCGAAGAAGATGGCCCTCGTCCTCTTCGAGCCCTTCATCATCCGCCGCCTCAAGGAGCTGGGCTTCGCCCACACCGTCCGCGGCGCCCGCAAGCACATCGAGCAGAAGAAGCCCGAGGTCTGGGACATCCTGGAAGAAGTGACCAAGGGCCACCCGGTGTTCCTCAACCGCGCGCCGACGCTCCACCGTCTGTCCATCCAGGCGTTCGAGCCCATCCTCATCGAGGGTGACGCGATCCGCCTCCACCCGCTCGTCTGTACCGCTTACAACGCGGACTTCGACGGCGACCAGATGGCCGTCCACGTCCCGCTGTCCCTGGAAGCCATCATGGAGTGCAAGCTCCTGATGATGTCCACGAACAACATCTTCTCGCCGTCCAGCGGTAAGCCGATCCTCACGCCGTCCCAGGACATCGTGCTCGGCGCCTACTACCTGACGCTCGAGCCCGCCGACAAGCCGGCGGCCAACACCCACCTCCCGGTGATCGGCTCCGTGTCCGAGGCGACCTTCGCCGAGGCCGAAGGTTCCCTCCACCTGCATGACTGGGTCCGTTACGCCAACCCCGACTTCAACCGCAAGACGGTCCACGGCGACCCCAACGGCAGCACGATCGTCACCACGGTCGGACGCATCATCTTCAACACCATCTGGCCTTCCGAGCTCGGCTTCTTCAACGAGACCGTGAAGAAGGGCCAGCTCGGCGACCTGATCCTGAAGACCTACAAGTATTGCGGCCGCGAGGCCTCGATCCCGGTCCTCGACGCGCTCAAGGAGACCGGCTTCCGCATCGCGACCAAGGCCGGCATCTCCATCGGCGTGAACGACATGATCTACCCGAAGGAGAAGGAAGGCCTCGTCCGCGAAGCCACCGCCAAGGTCCGCGAGTTCCAGCGCCAGAACGAGTCCGGCACGATCACCAACGACGAGCGTCGTAACAAGGTCGTCGACACCTGGTCCGGCGCCACCGACGCCATCGCGCAGTCGGTGTACACCACGCTCTCCCAGTCCGCCAAGGTGGCCGGCGTGAAGAAGGGCGACCCCCGTCACGCCCACCGCATGCTCATCAACCCGGTGTACGTCCTCATGGACTCCGGCGCGCGTGGTAACAAGGCGCAGGTGAAGCAGCTCTGCGGCGCCCGTGGCCTGATGGCCAAGCCCTCCGGCGAGATCATCGAGCGTCCGATCTTGTCCTCCTTCCGCGAAGGTCTCTCCGTCCTCGAGTACTTCATCTCGACGCACGGCGCCCGTAAGGGTCTGTCCGACACCGCGCTGAAGACCGCCGACGCCGGTTACATGACCCGTAAGCTCTGCGACGTGGCCATGGACGTCATCGTCACGGACTCCCGTGACGTGGCCCCCGGTTCCGAAGTCATCACGCTCGGCGACGCCGCCCTCGGCCGTCACCTGGCCGCCGACGTCTCCAACCCGTCCGGCGCCGCCAAGCTCCTCGCGAAGTCCGAGACGGCCCTCACGGAAGAGCTGATCGCCAAGCTCCGCGACGCCGGCGTCGACCGCGTCCACGTGCACATCCCGAACGGCGTCTGGAAGACCCCGATCTACGACGGCGACGAGCTCCTCGTCTCCCTGTCCGAACGCATCGTGGGCCGCTGCCCGTCCGAAGACGTCACCAACCCGCTGAATCCTTCCGAAGTCATCGTGAAGGCCGGCGAGCTCATCGACGAAGTCCTCGCCAAGCGCATCGAGACCGTCGGTCTCGACCGCGTCAAGGTCCTCTCCCCGCTCACGCACATGAACGTGAACGCGATCCCGCCCACCTCCTACGGCCTCGATCCTTCGACCGGCCGCATGGTCGAACGCGGCACCGCGGTCGGCATCATCGCCGCCCAGTCCATCGGCGAGCCGGGCACCCAGCTGACCATGCGTACGTTCCACATCGGTGGCGTCGCCCAGCTGAAGACCCCTGAGATCAAGTCGAAGGGCAAGGGCCTCGTCCAGTACGTCGACCTCACCACGGTCGCCGTGGGCGACAAGTTCATCGCCGTCAACGGCAACGGCTCGATCCGTCTCCTCAACGAGGCCGGCTCCCCGACCGAGGAATACCGCATCGTCGCCGGCTCCGTCGTCGGCGTCGAAGACGGCAAGACGGCCGAGAAGGGCGTGCTCATCGCCGCCTGGGATCCGAACTCCACCCCGATCATCGCCAACGGCGACGGCAAGATCCGCCTCGTCGACATGATCTCCGGCGTGACCTTCACCGAAGAACGCGACCCGTCGAACAACACGTTCTACAAGTCCGTCATCGAGCACTCCGACGAGCAGAATCCCCAGATTCAGATCATCGGAGCCAACGGCAAGGAAGTCGGTTCCTTCTCCATCCCGGCCGGAGCCCGCGTCGAGGTCGACGAAGGCGACAAGGTCGCCCGCGGCTCCATCGTCGCGAAGATCCCCCGTCAGGCCGCCAAGACCCAGGACATCACCGCCGGCCTGCCGCGCATCTCCGAGCTCTTCGAGGCCCGTCCTCCGAAGGACGCCGCCGAGATCGCCAAGATCGACGGCACCGTCCGCTTCGAGCCTTCCGTCCGCGGGAAGAAGCGCCTCGTCATCGCCGACTCCATCGGCCGCGAAGAGGAGCACCTCATCCCGCACGGCAAGCACATCATCGTCGCCGCCGGCGACAAGGTGAAGCAGGGCCAGGTCCTCACGGACGGCGCCGTCGACCCGCATGACATCCTCGACATCCTCGGCCAGTCCAAGGTGCAGGATTACCTCATCACCGAGATTCAGAAGGTGTACCGTACCCAGGGCGTCGTGATCAACGACAAGCACATCGAAATCATCGTCTCGCGCATGCTCCGCAAGGTCCGCATCACCGAGCCCGGCGACTCCGATTACCTCTGGGGAGAACAGGTGGACCGCACGATCCTCGCCGAGACCAACCGCTCCATCAACGAGCGCGGCGGTCAGATCGCGGAATCCGAGCCGATCCTCCTGGGCATCACCAAGGCCTCCCTCGAGACCGAGTCCTTCATCTCGGCCGCCTCCTTCCAGGAGACCACCCGAGTCCTCACGGACGCCGCCACGATGGCCAAGCGCGACAACCTGACCGGCTTCAAGGAGAACGTGATCATGGGTCACCTCGTCCCCGCCGGCACCGGTCTGCCCGCCTACCGTCGCATCCGCGTCTTCCCGAGCGAGGCCACGGCCTAAGCAGCCGGAAGAGGTCGTTCATGACCCCGCCCCTGACCGGGCGGGGTCATTGTTTTTGGCCCGTCCGGCGGTGTTTGGGGGTTGAAGCCGCCACCTTTTCACCTATGTCTCAATCACCCCCACCGCACATCCCCATGTCACGCTTCCTCATCGCTGCCTCGGCCCTCACCTTTACGACCCTGGCCCAGGCCGCCAACTGGGTCCCGACCTCGCCGCTGGTGCAGATCGGCAACGACTGCGACCTCTTCTTCGACTCCTCCGCCTACTTGGAGGTGACCGACAACCTCTACTCCGGCGCCGTCAAGAAGTCCGCCACCAGCTGGCTGATCACCCCCGGCCTGGCCCTCGAATACGGCAAGGATTCCGCCCTGACCGTCGAATTCAAGGCCAGCCGATCCTTCGTCAATTTCGCCGGCTCCGAGTTCTCCGGCCTCGAGGATGACCGTGACGCCCTCAGCCTCGGCGTCACCTATGCCGACGGTGGTCCGCTGAAGCTCTCCCTCAATTCTTCCTACCGCGTCACCGCCCGTAACGACGACCTCCAGCTGCAGGGCGTCAGCGGCTCCGTCATCGGCGCGACCCTCGTCCGTCAGGGTAACTACGTCCACAATTTCAAGGCGGACTACAAGCTGACCGAGCGACTTTCCGTCGGCCTGGGTTACGTCAACACCTTCAATCAATACCTCGACCCGGTCATCATCGTCAACGCGAGCTCGACCTACAACACGAACCCGCTCACCGAGCTCAACACCAAGTCGATGCCCCTGAGCTTCGACTACCAGGCGTTCGAGAAACTCAGCTTCGGCCTCGTGCTCCAGCATGACATCACCGATTACTCCGCCGCTCCGTATTACGACTCCAGCGCGACGCCTCGTCCGGCCCTCGACCACCAGCGCCTCGAGAAGGACTTCGCCGGCCTCACCGCCAAGGGCCAGCTCACCGAATCGGGCAAGCTCAACGGCGTGATCCGCGCCGGCTTCAACCGCTATAACTTCGACAACACCGGCGCCCAGACCGACCCGTCCTACTCCGTCAGCCTCAGCCACGTGCTGACCGAGCGGCTCAGCCACTCCCTGACCCTCGGTCGCGACGTCTCCGCTTCGACCACCAACGGCCGGATGGACAACGTGACCTACAATTACGGCGTCAGCTTCGCCGCCGCCGAAGACCTCGATTTCAGCCTCTCGGTCAGCAAGAGCGACGTCGAGGTGGCCGCCAACTCCCTCCTGACCACGATCGACACCTGGACCTACGCCTTCGGCGCGAGCTACAAGTACAATTCCCACCTGAGCTTCCAGGCGAATTACAACTTCACCGACGCCAAGGCCTCCAACGCTTCGTCGACCTTCAACTCGAACACCTTCTCGGTGTCCGCCGCCTTCCGCTACTAAGCGGGAGGGAAGGGCGCCTCGGCATGCCGCCAAGCCTGTTTTCGTCCGGCCGTCGCCTGGCTTCCCTCGGGGAGCCGGGCGACGTCTTTCCGGGCCTCGCCGACCGCCTGCCCCCTGCGGGACCGGTTGACCCGGCCCGGCTTCCTGCTTACCGTTCCCCCATGATGTCCGTCCTTCATCGCCTGCTCGGAGTCGGCTGTCTCGCCTTGCTCCTCACGGCCTGCGCGGCTTCCGATGGCGCGGGTTTCTCTTCGACGGCCGAGGAGCCGGAGAACGTGCTGACGATCGGCGCCGGCTCGCCGGCGCCCGTCGCCTATGCCCCCCCGCCTCCCGCCGTCTCGGCCGACGCCGGCAAATCCGCCGTCTCGGCCGACTACGTCGTGGCCGCTCCGACGGTCCAGGCCGACCCGGCCGACGGGCAGAACAGCTACCGCCTGCGCCCGCGCGATTTCGTCCGCATCCTAGTGATCAACGAGCCGGACACGCAGATCGAGCGCCGCATCAATTCCGATGGTACGGTCGACATCCCGTTCCTGAAGAAACTGGTGCCCATCGCAGGACTCACGCTCACGCAGGCCCAGGTCGAACTCGCCAACCAGTTCCGCCAATATTTCAAGAAGCCGCAGGTCGCCATCTCCATCGTCAGTTACGCCGAGCGACGTGTCTATGTCTCTGGTTACGTCGGCAAGCCCGGCCCGGTCTCCATCCCGCCGGAGGAGACCCTGACGCTCGGCCGCGCCCTCGCGATGGCCGGCGGCGTGCTGCCGCGCGGCAACCGCTCGGAGGTCACCATCAAGCGCAACCGCCCGGGCGCGCCGATGGTCATCACCAAGGATGTCCGGCGCATCGACGACGGCGACGAGCCGGATTTCGTCCTGGAGGATGAAGACCAGATCTACGTCCGCGACAGCCGCATCTGAGAGCCCATGGCCACGCCCGATCCCGCTTCCTCAGGCCGTCCGCCTGAACCTTCCCAGGGAGGCTCCCGTGGCTATGGCTCCTATGGCTACGGCGGCTATGGCGCCGGCCAGGGGCAGGGCTATGGCTACGGCGGCTACGGCGCCGGTCAGCGCGGCGGTTCCGCCAATCCGATCATGGGCTACCTGCTCATGCTCCGGGAGCGCTATTGGTGGGTCATCCTTGCGGCGTTGGTCTTCCTGACGCTCGCCCTCCTCAATACCTACAATACCACCGCGGAATACCGCGCCACGGGCCGTCTCCGCGTCTTCCGGCTCGCCCCGAACATCAACGGAGGCTCCTCGGCGGCCGACGACAACTTCAAGATCGTCTCCAACGACGACTTCTTCACGGCCGTCGAGGCCATGCGCAGCGCAAACATCATCGAAGGGGTCTCCCGCCGCCTCACCACGGCGGAGCGCAAGCTCGTCCTCGAGCCTTATCAGGCGGGCAACATCTTCACGGGACCGCTCACCGAGCAGGAGGTCTTCGCCAAGCAGCGCGGGATCACCCCGCAGCGCCAGACCCTCGTCATCAACGTCGATTTCACGCACCCGAACCGCGACCTCGCCCGTCAGGTCGCCCGGCTCTTCTGCGAGTCGATCCAGAAGTACAGCGAGGACGACCGCCTGATGGTCACGAACCCGCTCGTCGAGAAGGCCCGCATCGAGATCGAGACCCTCGACAACAAGGTCCGCAGTCTCTACGAGCAGAAGAACGAGCTGATCAAGAGCCAGAAGCTCCTCTCCATCGCGAAGGACACCAACACCCTCACGACCGAACGCTCCGTCCTCGTCAAGGACCGCGAGGAGACCCGCAAGCAGATCGATGAGAACGAGATCGTCGTCTCGGTCATCGCCGCGTACGAGAAGGAAGGCCGGCCCGTCGGGGATATCCCGCAGATCCGGACCGACGCGGACGTCGCCGCCGTCCAGACGGCCCTCAGCGCCTCCAAGGTCCGGGTCAGCCAGATGATGGAGACTTATACCGAGCAGCATCCTAAGCTCGTCGCGGAGCGCGAGGCGCAGGCTCAGATCGAGAAACAGCTCAAGGAAGCGGTGGCCCAGTCGGTCAAGACCCGCCGGGCGGCCCTCGAGAACGCCAAGGCGCGTCACGCCGCCATCCTCCGCAACCTCGCCGCGAAGGAGGACGAGATCTCCAAGCTCCAGGCCGCCAACGTCGAACTGGAGCGGGTCGACAAGGACATCCGCGCCAACGAGGAGTTCCTTGCCCGCCAGAAGCTCAACTACGAGGAGGCCAAGCTGCGTTCCTCCACCTCGGGCACCAGCACCTCGATCCGCATCCTCGACATGCCGGCCGTGTCGGACAAGCCGATCAACAAGAACTACTACTTCAGCGCCCTCGCCGGGCTGGGGTTGGGACTCGTCTTCGGCGTCGTCCTCGTGGTCGTCCTCGGCACGATGGACGATCGCATCAAGTCGGCCCAAGACGTCGAAGGTTCGCTCGGACTGCCGCTCATCGGCACGATCCCCCGGGTCGTCGCTACCGCCGGCCCTGACCGCGCTCTGCTTGCCCGCCAGGACAAGGATCGCATCGCCACCGAGGCCGTCCGTTCGATCTATTCTTCGCTCAAGGTCAATCCCGCCGTCGGCAAGGCGAAGGTCTTCCTCGTCACTTCCACCCGGCCCAGCGAAGGGAAGACCTTCGTCGCCACGAACCTGGCGCTCATCTTCGCCCAGCACTCCGAGCGCGTGCTCGTCATCGACGCCGACTTGCGCCTGCCGAACGTCGGTCCTTCGCTGGGCTTCACGGGGGACGCCGGCCTCAGCCGATGGTTCAACGCCGAGATGTCCCTGGACGAGGCCATCGTCCACGACGTCGCCCCGGGCCTCGACGTGCTGCCGGTCGGCCTGAGCTGCAAGAATCCGACCCAGGTCATCAATCACCCGAAGTTCCTCGAGATGATCGACGCCCTCCGCGGCCGCTACGACCGCATCTTCATCGATTCGCCGCCGATCGGCGCCGTCTCCGATTCGCTGCACCTCCTGCCTAAGGTCGACGGCGTCCTCTACGTCGTGCGTTACAATACGGTCAACCTGCGCAACGCCGTGGCCTGCCTCGGCCGTCTCCGCGACGCCCAGGCGCCGTTGCTGGGCGTCGTGCTCAACGCGATGTCCTTGCGGATGGCCTCGGCCTACACCGACACCTACGACTCTTCCTACCGGAAATACTACGTCGACGAACCTAAAGCCTGATCTTCCCGCCATGCGCCTGCTCCTGCTCCTCGCGGCCCTCGCCTCCGTCGGCTGCCAGCAAGTCCCCGTGACCGGCCGGTCCCAGTTCATCCTCGTCGACGAGAGCGAGGTGGCTTCGCTCTCGGCCGCCGAGTTCGCGAAGATGAAGAAGCTGCCCGCCGACCCGCGCCTCGCGAAGATCCGCGAGATCGGGCTGAAGATCGTCGCCGCCGCCCGGCGCGACGACAAGGCCGGCGTCCTGCCGCCTTCCTCCCGCTGGGAGTTCGCGGTGATCGACGACAAGTCTCCCAACGCCTTCGCGATGCCCGGCGGCAAGATCGGCTTCAACACCGGGATGTTCGCCTTCGCCCCGACCGACGACGACATCGCGGTGATCCTCGGCCACGAGGTCGCCCATGTGATCTGTCGCCACGGTTCGGAGCGCGTCTCCCAGGCGATGGGCGTCGCCATCGCCGCCGCCGTCGCCGACGAAGCCACCAAGAATTCTTCCGCGAAGACGCGCGGGACGTGGATGGCCGCCGTGGGCGTCGGCGCCCAGTATGGCATCCTGCTGCCGTTCAGCCGCAGCCACGAATCCGAGTCCGACCGTCTCGGACTCATCTTCATGGCCCGCGCCGGCTATGATCCCGAGGCCGCTCCGGCCTTCTGGACCCGCTTCAGCAAGGCCGGCGGCAGCAAGCCCCCGGAGTTCCTGTCGACCCACCCGGCCGACAGCACGCGCGTCAGTCAGCTCCGGCAGTGGATGCCCGAGGCCAAGGCGCAGATGCCGAAGAAGCCCTGAGCCCGTTCAGCGCGGGGACACGAGGGGACAGGTCAGGTAGACGCCCTTCGGGTCGTTCAGCGCGCGGATGGCGCGCAGCCAGCGGGCGTTGGCGCGGAGGAATTCCCGGGCGGGGTCGGCGGAGGCCTTGGCGAACAGGGGAGCCTGGTCGCCGTCGTCCGAGAGCAGCTGCTGCAGGAGGTTCTCGCGGCCCGAGTGGAGCGCGGGCACCTGCACCCAGGCGGCCTCGTCCAGCTTCGCGAGCCGCTTGGCTTCCTTGATGGCGTCGCGCAGGCCGCCGAGCTGGTCGGCGAGCTTCAGTCCGCGGGCGTCTTCGCCGAGCCAGACGCGTCCCTGGGCGATCTCGTGGACGCCGTCGCGCTTCAGGCCGCGGCCGGCGGCGACGATGGAGAGGAAGTCTTCG
>JBEDDU010000248.1:0-2534 GCA_041176065.1 Verrucomicrobiota bacterium
CCTCAGCCTCTGCTGGGCCCGCGCCCACGGGATGCAGCTGATGGTCCAGGACCTCACCAATCCCATGATGGCCCAGATGACGCACGTCCTCCTTGCCGCCCACGCCCCGACCATCGCGGGCGTGGAGACGAACGGCATGCAGTTCTATCCGGCCGCTTCGGCTCCCGAAGCGGCGGCGCCCCCGGCCCTTTACGCCCGGCGCGACGGACAGGTCGACGGCTCGAGCCTGCGCGGCCCGGGCTTCGGTTATCGCCTCGCCGAAATCGTCCGCCAGCTGCCTCCGGCGCGTCGTTCGGCCGGCGCCTGATCGCCAATCGGCTTGCCTGCGGGGGAAGGGGAGGGTTTGTTCAGCCCACACCCCTGACTCATCATGCTCCGCTCGCTCCTCCTCTGCCTGCTTTCGCTCAGCGCGTTCGCCGCCGACGCCCCTAAGCGCAAGGTCCTCTTCTTCACCAAGTCCTCGGGCTACGAGCACGAGGTGATCTCCTACAATAAGGGTCAGCCCAGCTTCGCCGAGAAGCAGCTCCTCGAGCTCGGCGCCGCCCACAACATCGAATTCGTCTTCTCCAAGGACGGCTCGAAGTTCTCGCCGGAGTATCTCGCCCAGTTCGACACCGTGATGTTCTACACCACCGGCGACCTCTGCTCCGAAGGCACCGACAAGAACCCGCCGATGACCATGGCCGGCAAGCAGGCCCTCTTCGACTTCGTGAAGTCCGGCAAGGGCTTCGTGGGCACCCACTCGGCCGCCGACACCTTCCATACCGACAACGAGGCCGTGAAGGGTCCGGAGCGCTTCAAGAACCATGGCGACAAGGCCGACGCCTACGTCTGCTTCCTCGGCGCCGAGTTCATCCGCCACGGCAAGCAGCAGCCCGGCGTGAACAAGGTCATCGACAAGACCTTCCCTGGTTTCGAAAAGGTCGGCGACTCGTTCTCCTTCGTCGAAGAGTGGTATACCCTCAAGGACTTCCGCCCGGAGATCCACGTCCTCACCGTCTTCAATGACCCGGCCCTCGAAGGCGACGACTACAAGCGTCCGCCTTACCCGAACTGCTGGGCCAAGCACGAAGGCAAGGGCCGCGTCTTCTACACCGCCATGGGCCACCGCGAGGACGTCTGGACCAACCCGACCTTCCAGCAGATCCTGGTCGGCGCCCTCAAGTGGGCCAACGGCGACGCCAAGGCACCCGACATGACCCCGAACCTCCTCAAGGTCGCCCCGGGCGCCATGACGAATCAGCCTTACACCCCGACGCCCGCCCCCAAGGCCAAGGCGCCGGCGAAGAAGCCTGACGCCAAGAAGAAGTAAGTCCTCGCGCAGGGCGGGCCGCAAAGCCCGCCTTGCTAATTTCTACGGGGTTTCAACTGTCACGCCATGCGCGAGACCCCCGCCGAAGCCACGAAGCTCAGCGAGCTGACCACCCACCAGAAGAAGTCCGGCTTCGCCGCCTGGCTGGGTTGGTTCTTCGACGGCCTCGACCTGCACCTCTACACGCTCGTCGCCACGGTCTTCGTGGCGGAGCTGCTCCTGGTGCCCGAGTCCGATGCCTCGGTGCCGCTTTATGGTTCGTGGATCCAGGCGGCCTTCCTCCTCGGGTGGGCCCTCGGCGGAGCCTTCTTCGGCATCATCGGCGACCGCCTCGGCCGCAGCCGTACGCTGGTCCTGACCATCCTCACCTACGCGCTGTTCACGGGGCTCTCGTTCTTCGCGCAGACCTGGTGGCAGCTGATGATCTTCCGCTTCCTCGCCGCGCTCGGCATCGGCGGCGAATGGGCCGTCGGCGCGTCGCTGCTCTCCGAGACCTGGCCGAAGAAGTGGCGCCCGTGGATCGCGGCCGTGCTGCAGTGCGCCGTGAACTTCGGCATCCTGGCGGCGATCGCCGCGGTCTTCCTCCTCCAGCAGATCCCGGGCTACCAGCCGCGCTGGGTCTTCCTCATCGGCGTGCTGCCCGCTTTCGTGACTCTCTGGATTCGCAAGGAAGTGCCGGAGACCGATGAATGGTCGGCGGAGAAGGGCAGGCAGGCCGCTCCGACGATGGGCGGGCTCTTCGGCGCGGACATCCGCCGCACGACGTTCATCGCCTCCTTGCTGTGCGCGATCTCCCTGACCGGCCATTGGTGCTTCATGTTCTGGCAGCAGGCGTTCATCCGCAACCATCCCGAGGTCGTGGCCCGTTCCCTGGATAAGGCCTCCGTCGTCTCCACCGCGCTCTTCTGCGTCATCGCCGCCTCGGTCGTCGGCAATTTCGCCTCCGGCTGGGCCGCCCAGCGCTTCGGTTATCGCCGCGCTCTCGCCGGTTTCTTCGGCGCATACTTCCTCCTGATGGGCGCGACCTTCCTGCTTCCGTGGAGCCTCGCGGCCACCTACGGTCTCTACGCGGCCGTGGGTTTCTGCCAGGGCGTCTTCGGTCTCTTCACGATGGCCTTGCCGCCGCTCTTCCCGACGCTGCTCCGCACGACGGGCGCCGGCTTCAGCTACAACATCGGCCGCATCTTCGCCGCGGTCGGCACGGTCTTCTTCGGCATCTTCG
>JBEDDU010000249.1:0-5979 GCA_041176065.1 Verrucomicrobiota bacterium
CTCCAAACATGAAGATTTGGATGTTTTTTGGACGCCTTCGGGCTTCCGGGCGTCATAATGTAACATTCCCGACCGGGCATTTGTTTGCCTGTCTTCTGCCGGACGAGTGTGATGGGCAGCTCATACGCCTAAGGCAACCTCTACCATTCTTCCTCCTTCCATGTTCAACCGTGAACTCAGCTGGCTTAGTTTCGACCGCAGGGTCCTCGAACTCGCCGAGGACGAGAACGTCCCGCTCCTGGAACGCGTCCGCTTCCTTTCGATCGTCAGTTCGAACCTCGACGAATTCTTCGAGATCCGCGTCGCCGGGATCATGCAGCAGGAGGAGTCCGCCAGCCATCCCGCGACCAAGGAATTCCTGGCCGAGGTCCTGCAACGCGCAAGGTCCTTGGTCGACGCCCAGCAGGCATGCTGGAAGCAGATGCTTCTGCCGGCGCTCTCCGCCCAAGGCATCGAAGTCCTCGCCCGCGACCAGCTCGGCGAAGCGGCGTGCGCGGAGCTTTCGCCCCGTTTCGAACGCGACATCCTGCCGGCGCTCACCCCTTTGGCGATCGACCCCTCCCATCCCTTCCCGGTCCTCACCAACAAAGGCCTATACCTCCTGGTGCTACTCCGCGACCCGGAGTCGGGGGAGACACGCCGCGCCGTCGTCCCGGTGCCCCGCATCCTGCCGCGCATTCTCGGTCTGTCTGACCGGCGGAGCTTCACCTTCCTCAGCCATGTCATCCAGTTGTTCATCCATCGGCTTTTCCCGGGGTTGACCTTGCAGGGATCGTGGGCTTTCCGCATCACGCGCAACAGCGACCTCTACGTTGACGAGGAAGAGGCCGGCAACCTGCTCGAAGCCATCGAGGAGGAAATCCGCAACCTGCGCAAAGGAGCTCCGGTCCGGCTCGAGATCGAAGCCGACGTGCCGGAGGAAGAGATGCGGTGGCTGCTCGGCGCGATCAATCTCGGCGACGGCAACGCCTTCCGGATACCCGGCCCGGTCAACATGCTCCGTCTCGGCAGCCTCATCGACATGGTCGGCCGTCCGGACCTCCTCTACCCGGGCTTCACCTCCGTCATCCCGTCCGAGTGCGCCGAACCTTCCAAACTGTACGAAAAGATCGCCGAGCAGGACATCCTGCTGCACCACCCCTACGAATCGTTCGCGCCCGTGGTCGATTTCATCCGCCAGGCGGCCAGGGACGAAAGCGTCGTGGCGATCAAGCTCACGCTCTACCGTACGAGCGGCGATTCTCCCGTGGTCGAAGCGCTGAAGGAGGCCGCGCGCAACGGCAAACAGGTCACGGCGCTCGTCGAACTCCGCGCCCGCTTCGACGAACTCAACAACATCGAGTGGGCGCGCCAACTCGAGGAGGCGGGGGCGCACGTCGTCTACGGACTCACCGGCCTGAAGACGCATTGCAAGGCCTGCCTCGTCGTGCGTCAGGAACATGCCGGCCTGCGTCGCTACGCGCATCTCGGCACCGGCAACTACAACCCCAAGACCGCGCGCATCTACACCGACTTCTCGCTGCTGACCTGCGACGAGGAAATCACCGCCGAGGTGGGGCTCCTGTTCAACGTGCTGACCGGCAACCTCGCGGGACCCCGTTTCAAGCACCTGCTGGTCGCCCCGTTCGACCTCGCCGCCCGCATCATCGAACTCATCCGCGCGGAGGCCGTCGCCGCCAAAGCCGGCAAGCCGGCCTCCATCTTCGCCAAGGTGAACAGCCTCGTGGACCCCGAGGTCATCAATGCCCTCTACGAAGCCTCCCAGGCCGGCGTCCGGATCGAGTTGGTCGTGCGCGGCATCTGCTGTCTCCGCCCGGGTCTCGCCGGCAAGAGCGACAACATCCGCGTCCGCAGCTTCCTCGGACGCTTCTTGGAGCATAGCCGCCTGTTCCGTTTCGAGAACTCCGGCGCGACGCCGATCCTGCTCATGGGCAGCGCCGACTGGATGCCGCGTAACTTCCAACGACGCATCGAGTGCGTCTTCCCGCTGCGCTCGCCGGCGGCGCGCCGGCGGGTCGAAGATGAGATCCTGGCGACCTACCGCGAACGCCAAGGCGACGCCAAGGAGCTCGGCCCGGACGGCCGCTACGTCGCCTGCGAGGAGAATGGCAGGTTGTCGCCGGGTGCGCAGGATACCTTCCTCCAGCTGGCGGCCAAGGCCGCGCAGCATCGTCTCAGCGAGCAGCAGGACTGACGGAAGGCCCCAGGCAGATCCGCTCCACGGCCGCGTTGAAGCCATCCTCGGCGCCGAGGATCTCGACCTCGAGGCGGACGTACATCAGCGGGATCGCCGGACGGAAACGTGACTGCAGACGGACGGCGTCCTTCTCCGTCGTCACGATCATCTCCGCCTTGGCCTGCATGGCCTGGTCGAGCACCTCATCCAGGTCCTCGTCGTTGAAGGAGTGGTGGTCGAGGAAGCGACGGTTGGCGGCGAGCACCGCGCCCTGGGCGGCCAGCAGCTCCTCGAAGCGCTCAGGCGTGGCGATGCCCGAGAAGGCGGCGACGCGCCGGCCGGCGAGGGCCGACATCGGCAGACGACGGCTGCCGTCGACCTCGACGAGCTCCTTCGCGCCGTGGGCGCAGGCGATGATCTCGGCCTTGGCATTGTGACGGCGGATCAGCGCCACGAGCTCCGGATCGGGAGGGCCGACGGACTTCGTCAGGAAGACATAGGAAGCCCGGCTGAGATTGGAGACCGGCTCGCGGAGCACCCCTCGTGGAAGCATCGATCCGTTGCCGAAAGGGTCGCGGCTGTCGACGAGCAGCAGGTTGATCTGCCCGCGGAGGGGCAGGTACTGCAGCCCGTCGTCGAGCAGGATCGTATCGACGCCGAAGCGGCGCAGCGCGAAGCGGCCGCCCTCGACGCGGTCGCGGTCGACGATCACCACGACGCCGTCGCCGCAGAGGTTCTGCGCGAGCATGTAAGGCTCGTCGCCGGCCTCGTCAGGCCCGGCGAGCACGCTCCGACCGTCGGACACCACCAACGGATCGGGACGGCTGCCTTGGGTGAGCCAACGCCAGAAACGTTTCGCCATCGAATCCGAGGCGCCTTTGTAACCGCGCGAAAGGATGGCGACGCGTCGGCCTCGGGAGGCGAGCACCTTCGCCATCTTGAGCACGATGGGGGTCTTGCCCGTGCCGCCGACCGTCAGGTTGCCCACCACGACGACCTTGCAGCCCAACGGCGTGTCGCGGAAGACGCGGTTGCGGTAAAGCCAGATGCGCAGTCGGACGAGCGCGCCGAAAATCCATGAGAGGACCTTGAGGAAAGCCCCGAGCAAGGCCGCCCCGAGCCCGCGGCGGCGTCCGTAGACCACGTCTACGGCATAGGACGCGATCGCCTCTCCAAGGGAGGAAAAGTACCCTCTGTGCTTCGCGGCCATGGACGAATTGATGCAAAGTTGTTTGACGAAGGCAACCATCCCGATTGAGAAGGACGACCCAGCGCCATGCTCGTACACCTGTTGCGCACCAAACTTCTCCGAGCCGAGGTCACCGCGGCCCGGCTCGATTACGAGGGCTCCTTGGCCATCGACCGCGAGCTCATGGCCCTCGTCGGCATGCTCCCTTACGAGAAGATCCTGGTCGGCAACCTGGCCAACGGGGAGCGCTTCGAGACCTACGCCATCCCCGCTCCCGCCGGGACCCGCGAGATCTGCCTGAACGGCGCCACCGCCCACCTCGGGAAGGCCGGCGACCTGCTGGTCATCATGAGTTTCACCAGCGCCGACCACTCCGTGGCGGCCAGCTGGAAGCCCCGGACCGCCACCCTCGCCGAACGCAACCGACGCATCGTACGCCTCGAGAACCCCGAAGTCCCCGTCGAACTCCTCACCACTTTCCAACGATGAGCTATCGCCTCTACATCCCCGGCCCCCTCACCGTCTCCGATTCGATCGTCCAGGCCATGGGCAAGCCCATGATCGGCCATCGGTCCGGCGACTTCGTCAAGCTCTACAACGATATGCAGCCCCGCCTGCAGTCCATGTTCTTCACCCAGGACCCCGTCTACCTCGCGACCAGCTCGGCCTGGGGCGTGATGGAAGGCGCCCTCCGCAACGTCTGCCGCAAGGGCGTGCTCAACTGCATGAACGGCGCGTTCTCCGACAAGTGGAACGACGTCGCCAAGCGTTGCGGCAAATACGCCGAAGCCCTGAAGTTCGAATGGGGCCAGCCCGTCGACCCGGAGCAGGTCCGCAAGGCCCTCGCCACCGGCAAGTTCGACTGCATCACCTTCATCCACTCCGAGACCTCGACCGGCACCCTCTCGCCCATCGCCGACATCATGGCCGTGGTCCGCGAGTTCCCCGACGTCATCTCGATCGCCGACACGGTCAGCTCCTTCTCGACCATCCCGATCAAGAAGGACGAGCTCGGCATCGACATCTTCCTGACCGGCTCCCAGAAGGCCCTCGCCCTGCCCCCCGGCCTCGCGATCTTCGCCGTCAGCGAACGCGCCCGCGAACGCGCCAAGGAATCCCCGGACCGCGGCTACTACTTCGACCTGATCGAGTTCCACGACAACCACGTCAAGGGCATGACCCCTTCGACCCCGTGCATCTCGCTCTTCTACGGCCTCCAGCAGCGCCTCATCGAAGTCGAAGCCGAAGGCCTCGAGAACCGTTACGCCCGCCACCTCCGCCTCAACGAGCGCATGCGCGCCTGGGGCCTGGCCAAGGGCTTCTCCCTCCTGCCCGACGTCAAGTTCGGCACCCGCGGCCTGAACTGCTTCAAGAACGACCGTAACGCCGACCTCGAGCGCCTGAACAAGACCCTCAAGTCGCGCCACAAGCTCGTCATCGACGGCGGCTATGGCAAGCTGAAGGGCAAGACCTTCCGCATCTCGAACATGGGCGACGAAACCGACGCCACGATCGCCACGCTGATCGCCGCCCTGGACGACTCCTTCGCCGAGCAAGGAATGTAACCGGTTTGACAATCGGTTATCATCCTACGCATGCGCAAGAAGTCACCCAAGTCCTCGTCCGAAGCCTCCGCTCCCGCCGGCTCCAAGACCCTCGTCATCGCCGAAAAGCCGTCCGTCGCGGCCGACCTGGCGAAGGTGCTCAAGGTTCCCAAGGCCACCAGCGACTACTTCGAGAACGACCGCTGGGTGATCAGTTCTTCGATCGGTCACGTCGTCCGCCTGAACGACCCGCAGGACCTCGACGAGAAGTTCAAGCGCTGGACGCTCAAGGACCTGCCGATCCTGCCCGACGACTTCGACGGCTCCGCCCGCCCGGGCATCCTGAAGGTCGTCATCAGCGAGCGTAACAACGGCGACCGTTTCAAGCTGCTCAAGAAGCTCCTGGCCCGCGAAGACGTCGGCGCCGTCGTCAACGCCTGCGACGCCGGCCGCGAGGGCGAGCTGATCTTCCATTATATCTACCAGCTGGCGAAGTGCCGCCTGCCGGTCCGCCGCCTGTGGCTGGCCAGCATGACGAACACGGCCATCGCCGAAGCGTTCGAAAACCTGCTCCCGGAGTCGGCCAAGGCCGGCCTCCTCGGCTCCGCCATCTGCCGCTCGCAGGCCGACTGGCTGGTCGGCATGAACGGCAGCCGCTACGGCACGATCCGCATCGGCGGCGCCAAGCGCGACGTCTTCTCCGTCGGCCGTGTGCAGACCCCGACGCTGATGCTTCTCGTCAAGCGCGAGTTCGAGATCCGCAATTTCGTCCCGAAGACCTTCTGGAAGATCGAAGGCGACTTCGGCGTCACCCAAGGCGGCTACCGCGGCGCCGCGCAGGTCCCCGGCGTGACCGACCGCAAGGAAGCCGAACGCTTCTACGACGAAGCCCAGGCTCGCCAGGTCGCCGAAGAGACGCTCAGGCTCGGCGTCGGCGTCGTCTCCGACGAACGCAAGCCGAAGAAGGAAAGCGCCCCGCGCCTCTTCGACCTCACCACCCTCCAGCGCGAAGGCAACCGCCGCTTCGGCTTCTCGGCCAAGACGACCCTCGGCGTCGCCCAGGCCCTTTA
>JBEDDU010000250.1:0-2651 GCA_041176065.1 Verrucomicrobiota bacterium
GGCGCGGAACTGCTTCGCCTCGGCCAGTTCCTTCACGTCTGCCGGGGTCTCGGCGATGATCGCATCGAGGACCTTGACCACGGCGGCGAGGTCGCCCGGTTTGCAGGCCTGCGTGAGGCTCACCCGGGCGTTGATGGTCAGGCTGAACTTGGTCGCAGCTGTCATGGACTTGGCTTTGATGAACTGGGTGAGGGCGGCCTCACCGCCGGCCAGATCCTTCTTCTCGAAGAAGGGAGTGAGGATCGTCTCGAGTTCGGAGCCGTAAGCGCGGACCAGGCCCTCGTCCTTCTTGGTTTGGGCGAAAGCCTTACGTCCGTCGGCGGTATTGGCCTTCAGCAATTCGGCGAGATGTGCGAGATACTTGACGGGACCGCCGGCCTCGTAGCCGGTCTGCGCAAACGGTTCGCCGTTGGCATCCAGCAGCATGATCGTCGGGAAGCCTTCGATGCCGAACTTCTCCGCCAGCGCCTTGTTCTTCGCCTTCTCTTCGGCGGGCTGTTTCTTCTTCTGCGGGTAATCGAGCTCCACGAGGACGAAATCCTTGGTGGCTGCGGCAAATTCCTTCTGGTCGAAGACTTCCTTCTTCAGGCGGATGCACCAGCCGCACCAGTCGCTCCCGGTGAAGTCGACCAGGATGGCCTTCTTCTCGGCCTTGGCGACCTTGATACCTTCATCGAGGTCGGTCAGCCAAACGGCATCAGCGGCGGAAAGAGTAAGCGCGCTCAGGCAGAGAGCGACGACGGCGAGGAATCGGCGGGGCATCACCTTAGGAAACATCGCCCTCGAAATGAGGCAACCCGCAATCCGCCAGTCCGGCGTTGCAAACATGAAGATTATCCCTCACTTAGCCCCCATGGCCGGCACGCGCATCTTCCTTGTCGATAATGGTTCCTACGAGCCTGCGGCGACCTTGGCCCTGCGCGGACTGGCTCGGGAAGTCGGCAAGCGCATCGGCCAGGAAGTCCGCCCGGTCTCGACGATGCACTCGACCAAGATCGACCCTGCCCTGCTCGGCGGCGTCCCTGCGGTCATCTTCGAAGGAGCAGTCCAGCAAGCCAAGCTCGACGGCATCGACGAAATCGTGGTCCTCCCGCTCTTCATCGGACCCAGCCGAGCGATCACCGAATATCTCCCCAAGGTCTTCGCCGATGCCCAGCCCGGCGCGATGAAGCTCACCATCCGTCAGCCGCTCTTCGGCCCCGAGCTGATCAGCATGCTGATCGATAACTTGAAGTCGACCGGCTGGACCAAGGGTAGCGGCACGGTCTACCTTTGCGATCACGGCTCCCCCATTCCTGAAGTGACGCGTTGCCGCAACTTCTTCGCCGTCGCACTTCGTAATCAACTCGACCTGAAGGACGACGAACTGATCGCCTGCTCGATGGAGCGACGAGATGGTCCGGAATATGATTTCAACGAACCGCTGCTCGAAGACGCGCTACAACAGGCCAAGGGAGAAGCAGTCATCCTGATGCTCTTCCTCCTACCGGGCCGTCATGCCGGAGGGGATGGCGACGTCGCGACGATCACCAAGGAACACGCCCCGGCTGGTCTGCAATGGAAACTCAGCCCCCTGCTCGGCACGCACCCCGCCTTGCCCGCGCTGCTCTTCCGACGACACCTTCACTCTCCCAATTTCAAGACCGGCAAGATTGCGGCCTTCGCCGCGCTGCTCGCCACGGGATTGCTGCCCGTCTTAGGCAGCATACCCGCCCCGAAAGACCAAGGAACAGGCGCGAGCCTCATGATCTTGCTCGGAACATTTGCCGTGATCTTCACGGTCCTCTTCCTCTTCTTACGGGCTAAGGCCTGGAAGAAGTCCTGAACTCAGGCGAACGCCGCGATGCGGCCCATCAGGCCGGCATGACGAGGCGGAGCGACGACCGCGCCGACGACCGCGATGAGCGGTGTGGGCAGAACGGAAACGTCGACCTTGCCTGAAGCGAGATCGGTCAGCGTGGTAAGCACGTCCGACGCGCCATCCTGCGAGACCTTTGAAAGCAGACGAATCGGCAAATCAGACTGAGCACCCGCGGCGATGAGCTTCACGGCGACGGACGGCAGCGCCTTCGCGCCCATGTAAAGACAGAGCGTGGCACCGGTCTCGATGTGCGCCTTCCAATTCTGGTCGGTGCCATCGGCGCAGTGACCCGTCAGGAACGTGACCGACGCAGCCTTGCCGCGATGCGTCAGCGGGAACGCGGCGTCAGCACCCGCGGCGGTCGCAGCCGTGACGCCAGGGACGACTTCGAAAGGAATGCCATGGGCGGCGAGATGATCCATCTCTTCGCCGAGACGACCGAAGACACCGGGGTCGCCACCTTTGAGACGGACGATGAGACCGCCCTGGCGCGACTCGCGCACGATCACGGCGTTGATCTCATCCTGAGTCATCGAATGCACGCCGCAGCGCTTGCCGACCGGGACAATCTTCGTGGACGAGGGAATCTCGGCCAACAGGGCATCCCCCGGGAGGGCGTCATGGATGATGACGTCGGCCTGCTGGAGCAGACGCAGCCCCCTGACGGTGATCAGGTCCGGGGCTCCGGGGCCTGCACCGACAAAGACCACCCGGCCGATGTCACAATTAACCATTTATTTAAACTTGACCCCTATATATGTAATCCTAACTCAACTTATCAAGTATTAAA
>JBEDDU010000251.1:0-10317 GCA_041176065.1 Verrucomicrobiota bacterium
CGCGAAGGCCGCGCCTTCGCGTCAAAGCGAGAAACTCTCCCCGCAGGAGCAGCTGGCCTTGGCGTTGGGATTGGAGAACTTGAAGCCGCCGCCGATCATCTTGTCGGAATAGTCCAAGTGCGTGCCGCGGAGGTAGAGGGCCGACTTGGGATCGACCAGGACCTCGACACCCTCGGAGCGGACCAGGATGTCGGCCGGCTTGGCCTCGCCCACGAAACGCATCTTATACGAAAGACCGTTGCAGCCGCCGCCGGAGATGGCGACGCGCAGGAAACGACCCTGGGCCTCGCGTTCGGCCAAGGCGCGGACCTTCGCGCCGGCCGGAGCCGTCAGGCGGATCAGGCGCTCGTCGGCGACGCGCGGACCGGCGGCTGGTGCGGAGGTGTCCATCTTTCATCAGGATGAGCCCGACCCACGGAAAGACAAGCCGCCAGCCCCGTTCGGCCGCCTCCGGCCGGCCGCCTCGCAAAACAGGCTTGCCCGATGCCCTCCCCGGAGGGTTATGATGCGCTTCCGGGTCACGGTCGCGTAGCTCAGTTGGTTAGAGCGCAGCATTCACATTGCTGAAGTCACAGGTTCAAGTCCTGTCGCGACCACCACCCGGGATCTTCCCGCCGCGTCCTCCGTAACGAGCGTCCGTGACCGGCTTCTATTCCTTTATAATATTACAGGTCGGATTGCAATTAGGTGTTCCCAGCGAACTGTCGCCTAATTAATCCATAGCCTTTCGATGACGAACTCCGCCACCCCGGCCACGTTCCTCCGCCGCGATCACCGCACCCCATCCTGACCTCACTTTCCGATGTCCGAGCCCTCTTCGTCGAAGCTCCCCGCCCCGCTCCCCGAGCTCCTGGCCTTCCTGCATGAACGCCAGGAGAAACGGGGTAACTGCACCATGAAGGACCGCGCCGAACTCTGGCTGCGTTACGGCGGCGAGCAGATGGACATCAGCCCCCCTAACTTCCATCACGCCATCGCCACCTGGCTGGCCAACGCCGGCCTCGTCCACAAGGACAAGGCCGCGGATGTCGCGGCCGTGCTTTACTGCCTCGGGGTGACCAATTCGAACAATCTGTTCCAGAAAGTGAACCAAGGCAAGCTGGTCGGCCTGGGGATCGGGAAGAACGGCCGCCGCAACGCCAAAGGACAGCGCAAGACCTGAGCCGGGACCGCCCTGCCGAACCCGTTGACAAGGCCCCAGGCCTGCGGATGATGGGGCCATGAGCCGGCATCAGCAAAGGCGCCAACAGGAGGTCGCCCGCGCCCGTTCCTTCCTGGAACGGCGCATGAGCGACCTGCGCTCCCGCCTCGGCCTGAAGCCGGACGCCGCCCCCCTGCCGGGCGAAGCGGCCTACGAAGACACCGAGATCGGCCGCGCCCCGGGCCAGCTGCCCGCCGCCTCCCCCTTCGAATCGACCGTCCCCACGAAGTTCCGGGTCATCACCTACGACGAATCCAGCTGCAAGGTGGAGGAATTCGCCGACCTGGACACCGTCGGACGCTACGCCGGCCGGCCCGGCATGGTCTGGATCCAGGTCCTCGGCATCACCGACCCCCAGATCGTCCATATCGTCGGAGCCTTCTTCGACGTCCCGATGCTGGCCCAGGAAGACATCCTGACGGCCACTTCCCGCCCCAAGTTCGAGGAACACGGCGACAAGCTGCTCGCGATCGCCCGCGCCGTCCGCATCGGGGTCGAGGAAGACACCCCGCGCGGCCAGCAGATCTCCATCGTCGCCGCGCAGAACTGGGTGATCTCCTTCCACGAGAACGACGAGAAGGTCTTCGAGGCCGTCGAGAAACGCATCGCCGACAACAAGGGCAACATCCGCAAGTGGCACGCGGGCTACCTGCTCTACTCCCTGCTGGATACCCTCGTCGACCGGCTCCTCTACCAGACCGACGAGATCGAGGACGCGACCACCGAGCTCGAGGACTCCATCCTCAAGGGCACCGACGACTGGGACCTCAACGAGGTCTACCGCCTCAAGCGCGTGGTCGTGCGCCTCAGCCGCCTCGCCCAGCCGCTCAAGGACATGGTGAGCGTGCTTGAGCACTACGAGCACCCCCTCCTGCCGACGTCCTTGGACATGTACCTCCGGGACCTTTACGACCATGCCATCCGCGCGGCCGACCGCATCGAGCATGCGCGCATGATCCTCCAGGACCTGCAGGAATACCACCACACGCAGCAGGAGCGGAAGACCAACGAGATCATCCGCGTGCTGACGGTCATGAGCTCGGTCTTCATCCCGCTCACGTTCCTGGTCGGCCTCTGGGGCATGAACTTCCACTTCATGCCGGAGATCCACACGGAATGGGGCGAGAAATACGGATACTTCCTCGCGCTCGGCTCGATGGTCGCCCTCGCGACCGGCATCATCCTCTGGATGAAGCGGAAGCGGTGGTTCTGAGGGCCGGCGCGGAGCGCCGCAGAACAGAGGGCTGCGTTGATCGCTGAGTTGAGGACTGAATGGAGGGCTGAATTGATGAAGAGACAGACTGTGGGCTGCATTATCAATTCAGTCCTCAACTCAGCCCTCCGCGCTGTCCTCAACGCAGTCCTCAATTCTCTCTTCACGCACAATCCTGCGCGTCGACGTCGATGACGTCGATGACGTCCTCGTCCCCGAGGATCTTGGCGCGCAGCGGCAGCAGGGCCGCGAGGAGCGACTTCACGCCGCTGACGAGATACCAGATGTGCACGCGGTGCTGATCCTGGACCTTCTCGAAGGGACACGGGGCCGGGCCGCGGATCTCACAAAGGCCCGGATGCAGACGCTCGAGTT
Source organism: Verrucomicrobiota bacterium (assembly GCA_041176065.1). Lineage (GTDB taxonomy): Bacteria > Verrucomicrobiota > Verrucomicrobiia > Opitutales > UBA953 > UBA953. The sequence goes on from JBEDDU010000251.1 coordinate 2,790, forward strand.
CCTTGACCCAGGCGTCGGCGACGAAGTTGACCTTCTCGGCGTTGCGGCCGCGGAAGACGTGGCGGATGAGGTGCCGGTCCGGCGGGTAGCCGAACTCGGCGCGCTTCTCGAGTTCGGCGGCGGCGAAGCCATGGAAGTCCAGCCGCTTGGCGAACTGGATCGGGTCCGAAGCCGGCTGGAAGCTCTGCACGACGACGACGCCTTCGAGGTCGCCGCGGCCGGCGCGGCCGGCGACCTGCGTGAGCAGCTGGAAGGTGCGCTCGGCGGCGCGGAAATCCGGGAGCTGCAGCGAGAGGTCGGCGTCCAGGATGCCCACCAGGGTCACGCGCGGGAAGTCGAGCCCCTTGGCGATCATCTGCGTGCCGAGGAGCATGTCATATTTGCCGGCCCGGAAGTCGGAGAGGACCTTCCGGAAGAGGTCCTTCTTGCCCATCGTATCGGCGTCGATGCGGGCCACGCGGGCGCGCGGGAAGAGCTGGGCGATGGTCTCCTCGACCTTCTGCGTGCCGTAGCCCTTCCAGCGGACCTTGGGAGAGCGGCAGCTCGGACAGAGCACCGGGGCGCGCTCCTGATGGTTGCAGAGGTGGCAACGGGCGGTGTCGTCGGTGCGGTGGAGCGTCAGCGAGACGCTGCAACGCTTGCACTGCACGGCCTCGCCGCAGTCCGGGCAGACCAGCGAACGCGAATGCCCGCGGCGGTTGAGGAAGAGGATGGACTGCTCGCGACGTTCGAGGCGGGCACGGATGCCGTCGGTCAGCTCGCGCGAAAGGATGTGCTGGCCTTTGGCGTGCAGCACCTCGCGGCGCATGTCCACGATGCGGAAGGCCGGCATGGGACGGTCGTCGACGCGTTTGGCCATCACGTCGAGCGCGTAGCGGCCGGCGTTGGCGTTCTTCCAGGTCTCCAGGGAGGGCGTCGCGGACCCCAGCACGCAGGCCGCTCCGAGGAGCGAGGCGCGCATCACCGCGACGTCGCGGCCGTGATACATCGGCGTCTCGCCCTGCTTGAAGGAAGGCTCGTGCTCTTCGTCGACCACGATGAGGCGGAGGTTCGGGAGCGGGGCGAAGACCGCGGAACGGGCGCCGACCACCACCCTCGCCTGCCCCAAGGACATCGCCATCCACGCGTCGAAACGCTCGCCGGCGGAAAGGTGGCTATGCCAGACGACCACCTTGGCGCCGAGGTCGGCGAGGCGGGAGCGGAGCCGTCCGACCGTCTGGGGCGTGAGCGCGACTTCGGGGACGAGGAAGATCGCCGAGCCACCTTCGGCCACGACCTTGCGGATCAGCGCCACGTAGACCTCGGTCTTGCCGGAGCCCGTGATGCCGTGGAGCAGGTGCGCGCGGAAGGCCTTGGAATCCAAGGTCTGCGTGACGGACGTCACCGCGGCGACCTGTTCGGGATTCAGCGTATGTCCGGCCGAAGCGATGGTCTCCCCTTCGGCGTAAGGGTCGTTGTAGGCCACGCGCCAGAGCACGCTGGCGTCCTCCTTGACCGTGCCGGCCTTGATGAGGGCGTCGACGGCCTGCTGCGAGACGCCCAGGCCTTCGACCATCTTGGCGCGGTCGGCGGGTTCCGTCTGCGCGGCCAGGAAATCGATGACCTGCGCCTGGCGCGGGGCCTTCTTGCGGAGCTTGGCGAGCGCCTCGGCGTCCGGCGGAGCGATGAGCGTGAGCAGACGACGGAGGACGGGACGGACGCCCTTGCGCACGGCGGCGGGGAGGACGGTCTCGAGGACGGAGTTCAGGCCGCAGCCGTAGTAACCCGCCATCCACTCGGCGAGTTTGCAGCAGTCCGGCGTCATCACCGGCTGCTCGTGCTCGAGCGTCATGATGCTGCGGAGGCGCGCGGAGGGCGGCGGCTCGGCCGGATACTTCCAGACGACCCCGATGCTCGTGCGTCCGCCGAGCGGCACGCGGACCAGCTGCCCGACCTTCAGGATGTCCTTCAGGGCCGCCGGCACCGAGTACGAGTAGGCCCGGGCCCCGCCGTCGAACGGGACCACCTCGGCGACGCCGGGTTCGATTTCTCCGAAGAGATCGGGCACAGGGGAAAGGCTCGCCGAAGCGAGGCGGGGATTCAAGCGAGGGTTACCGACCGGATCTCACCCAAGGGGTCAGGCATGGACGTCGGTGGTCGGGACACCCGAGTGGGCCGCGATGCGGGCGCACATCAGGGCCCAGAAGCAGCCGATGCAGTTGGCCACGACCAGCTGGAGGTCGGTGGGCATGCTGTAGAAGATGAGCGTGCCGGGGAACCAGACGAAGTAGTTCGTCAGCAGGTTCGGGAGGACCAGGCGACGATACCAACCCGGGCCCATCGCGGCGCGCAGACGGGCGGTGTCCCAGCCGCAGTCCTTCCAGAGGTGCGAAATGGCGTTGAACGGCGCGCCGATGAAGATCGTGAAGCCGGCCATGTCGGCCAAGACCTTGAGCAGGACGGTCTGCAGGTTGGCTTCGGCCCCGAACCACACGGCTTGGAGCGAATAGAAATAACTGACGAGCATGCCCATGAGCGCCCACCAGGTCATGCTGTGGACGAGGTCGCCGAGGGGATGGGCCGGCCGGAGCCCCGGGAACACCATGCGGAAGCACCAGGGAATGAGACCCGAGGTGATGGCCGTGCAGATGGCCGCGAAAGCCATCGGATTGGCGGCGTTGACGGCGCCGATCCGGTTAAGACCGGTCGCGACCGACGGAACGTGGTAATAGGCGACGACCAGCCCGGCGGCGGCGGACATGATGACCGCCAGCGGCAGGGCGATGTCCCGCAAGGCCTTGATGCCCGCCGTGAGCGGCGAAGCGGTGGACGCGCTCATGCGAGGAACTTGCGGAGCAGCTGGTCGATGAGGACCGGGTTGGCCTTGCCCTGCGTGCGCTTCATGATCGGGCCCTTGAGCGCGTTGATCGCCTTCTCGTTGCCTGCGCGGTATTCCGCGATGGATTTCGCCACGGCCGGGTCGGCGATGACTTCCTGGACGATCTTCTCGAGCTCGCTGGTGTCGCTGTTCTGGCGGAGGCCCTTGGCGTCGACGATGGCGGCGGCGTCCCGGCCGGTCTTGAACATCTCGGCGAAGACTTCCTTGGCCTGCTGCTTGGAGATCACGCCGTCGTCGGTGAGCTTCACCAGGCCGGCGAGCTGCGCGGGCTTGATCGGGCAGTTCGCGAGCGAAAGCGGCGCGGGCGCGGCTTCGTCGAAGGCGCCGACGGCGCCCGCCGAGGCGGCGAGGTCGCGGAGCAGGTCGTTGGCGACGAGGTTGGCGATGCCGGAAGGATTGGCCGGGTGGGCGGCCACGGCGGCCTCGAACCATTCGGCGAGGGCGCGGTCGTTCACGAGGACCGAAGCGGCGGTGTAAGGCAGGCCGAGCTTCTCGACGTAGCGGCGCTGGCGGTCGTAGAGGTTTTCCGGGACCTGCTTGGCGAGGCGCGTGACGGTCTCGCGCGAGATCTTCAGGGACGGGATGTCCGGATCAGGGAAGTAGCGGTAATCGTGGGCGTCTTCCTTGTCGCGGAGGACGTAGCCGCGGGCGAGTTCGGCGTTCCAGCCACGGGTCTCCTGCGTGATCGAGCGGCCGGCCTCGAGTTCGCGGATCTGGCGGGCGGTCTCGTAGATGACCGTATCGCGGACGCTCGAGATCGAGTTGAGGTTCTTGGTCTCGGTGCGGGTGCCGAGCTTCGCGTCGCCGCGGCGGCGGACGGACACGTTGCAGTCGCAGCGGAGCTGGCCCTTCTCCATGTCGCAGTCGGCGACGCCGGCCTGGGTGAGCATCGCGACGAGCGAGCGCAGGAAGGCTTCGGCTTCGGCCGAGGAACGGAGGTCCGGCTCGGTGACGATCTCCAGGAGCGGCACGCCCGCGCGGTTGTAGTCGACCAGCGAGCCGCTGCCCGCGTGGCTGAGCTTGCCCACGTCTTCTTCGAGGTGCGCGTGGTGGAGGCGGATGAACTTGTGCTCGCCCATCACGTTGCGCGAGGCGCCCGGGAGCTCGATCTCGACCTGGCCGCCGACGACGACCGGGAAGTCCTTCTGGGTGAGCTGGTAGTTCTTCGGATTATCCGGGTAGAAATAGTTCTTACGGTCCCAGGCGCAACGCTCCGGGATCTCCGCGCCCACGACGAGGCCGAAGAGGATGGCCTTCTCGACCGCCTCGCGGTTCACCACCGGCAGCGTGCCGGGGAGGCCGAGGACGACGGGGTCGACCTGCTCGTTGGGCTCCTTGCCGAAGCCCCAAGGGGACGACGCGAAGACCTTGGCGCGGGTGTGCAGCTGCACGTGGACCTCGAGGCCGATGACGACTTCCCATTCAGAAGGTACGTTGCTCATAGGGCGGCTTGCTGGTGGGCGAAACCATGGGCGGCCTCGAAGAGACGGCCCGCGGCGAGGAGTTTGGCTTCGGAGAGCGGCGCTCCGACGAGGTGGAAGCCGACCGGGAGATGGCCGGACTTGCCGCAAGGCACCGAGATCGCCGGGAGGCCGGCGAGGTTCGCGGGAATCGTGAAGATGTCCTCGAGGTAGAGCTGCAGGGGATCCGAGGCCTTCTCGCCGACCTTGAAGGCGGGCGTCGGGACGGTCGGGGTGAGGAGCACGTCGACGCCGGCGAGGGCGGCGAGGTATTCGGCGCGGATCTTGGCGCGGGCGCGGAGGGCGCGGACGTAATAGGCGTCGGCGTAACCGGCGCTGAGCACGAACGTACCGAGCAGGATGCGGCGCTTCACTTCGGGGCCGAAGCCTTCGGAGCGGCTCGCCGTCATCATCTCGACCGGCGTACCGGCGACCGCGGAGCGATGGCCGTAGCGGACGCCGTCATAGCGGCCGAGGTTCGAAGAAGCTTCGGCGGTCGCGACGACGTAATAGGTCGGCACGGCGAGATCGGCGGAGGGCAGTTCGACCTCGGAGATCGCGCAGCCCTGGGCGCGGTAGAATTCGACGGCGGCGTTCACCGCGGCGGCGACCTCGGGGGCGACGCCCTTGCCGAGGAAACCCTTCGGGATGCCGATGCGGAGCTTCTTGGCGTCGCCGGACGGCGTAAGAGCGCGGTCGGACGGACCGAAGCAGGTCATGTCCCGCGCGTCGGCGGAAGCCAGCGCGTCGAGCAGGAGTTCGCAGTCTTCGACGCTGCGGGCCATCGGGCCGATCTGGTCGAGCGACGAAGCGAAGGCCACGAGACCGAAGCGGGAGATCAGGCCGTAGGTGGGCTTGAGGCCGACCACGCCGCAATGCGAGGCAGGCTGGCGGATCGAGCCGCCGGTGTCGGAACCCAGCGAGAGCGGCACCAGGCCGGCCGCGAGGGCCGCGGCGCTGCCGCCGGAAGAACCGCCCGGGATGCGGGCGAGGTCCCAAGGATTGAACGTCTTGCGGAGCGCCGAGTTCTCCGTGGAGGAACCCATCGCGAACTCGTCCATGTTCAGACGACCATAGAGGATCGCGCCGGCGGCGCGGAGGCGTTCGGCGACATGCGAGTCGTAAGGCGAGACCAGCGGCGCGAGCATCTTGCTCGAGCACGTAAGCGGCTGACCCTTGACCGCGATGTTGTCCTTGATCGCGACCGGGATGCCTTCGAGCGGACCCCTGCCCTGCCCGGCCTTGCGGCGGACGTCGGAAGCATCGGCCTGCGCGAGCACGTCGGCCTGGTCGAGGTGCGTGAAGGCGCCGACCTTGTCGTTCACCGCCTGGTAGCGGGCGATGAGCGCCTCGCAGAGGGCGCGGGACGTGAGCGTGCCGGCCGCGAGGCGGCGGCCGAGCTCGGCGGCGGAAAGCGTGTGGAGCGCGTCGGCCATGGCTTACGATTCGTCGTCCACGACGCGCGGGACGGAGATCTGCCCGTCGCGCGAGGCGGGGGCGATGCGGGTGACGGCTTCGGCGCCGAGGACGGGACCCGGCTCGTCGGAGCGGAGCGCGGCTTCGTCGACGACGCGGGCGTCGTCGATGGTCGCGGGCAGGTCGGCGTTCGCCAAGGCCTGGAAGTGACCCAGGATCTGGCTGAGCTGCGACGAGTAGAGCGCCTTCTCCTCGGCCGTGAGGCTGAGGCGGGCGAGCTTCGCGAGGTGGTCGATGTCGAAACCTTCGGCCATGGGAATCAGCGGCGGACGGTCCAGCCGGCGCCCTTCTCGAGCGTGGCGATGACGACGCCGAGGGCCTGGTTGGTCTCTTCGTCGGTGAGCGTGCGGGCCGCGTGGCGCCAGCGGATCTCGAAGGCGAGGCTGCGGTGGCCTTCGGGCAGGCCCGGACCGGTGAAGACGTCGAAGCAGCTGACCGACTCCAGCGCGAACTCCTTGCCGGCGGCCTTGGACGCGCCCTGGCGGACGCGGCTTTCGACTTCGGCGGCGGCGACGCCGACCGGGACGATGACCGCGACGTCCTTGGTGACGGGCGGGAAGGAGGAGAACGCCTCGAAGCGCGGCACCTTGCGGGCTTCGGCGAAGGCCGAGCGCGGGAAGCAGACTTCGCCGGCGATGACGGAGTTCTTCAGTCCGAGGGAACGCGTCCAGCGGAGATCGAGCACGCCGCAGGCGCCTTCGGCGGCGCGGCCGCGGTCGACGAGGGCGGCGGCGTGGTCGGCCTGCCAGAGACCGCCGTTGGCGGCGGCGAACGAAAGCCGGACGGAGGCGACGCCGGCGAGGGCGGCGGCGTCCTGCAGGAGCCGCTTCGCGCGGAGGGCGTCGAACGACTCACGGGACTTCCACGAACGCGTCACCGGATCGGCGACGATCGCGAAGGCGACCGAAAGGAATTCGCGCACCGTGCCGTCGGCCTGCGGACGGAAGACCGTGCCGACTTCGAAGAGCCCGCGCGGATCGGCGTGGACCGAGAGGTTGAGCGCGAGGGCTCCGGCGAGGCCCGGGACGAGCGAAGCGCGGAGGTGCGTCTGCTCGGCGGTCAGCGGGTTGTCCATCGCGACGAGGGCGGCCTTGTCGGCGCCGAGCGTGCGTTCGAGCTCCGCGGCGTCGCGGAGCGAGTAATGGCAGCACTCCGTGAAGCCGGCGCCGACGAGGCGGGCGGAGACTTCGCGGGTGAAGACGGACGTCAGCGCGTCTTCTTCGCCCGGGAGCGGGGCGATCGGACGACCGGCGGGCACCTTGTCGGTGCCGTGGATGCGGATGAATTCCTCGACGAGGTCGATCGGACGCGTCACGTCGGAACGGAACGAAGGCACCCGCACCGAGAAACCGGCGGCGGAAGCCTCGACCGTGAAACCGAGGCGGGCGAAGGCCGCGGAGACGTCGGCGTCGGCGACCGGCGTGCCGAGCTTCGCGGCGACATAGCCGGCAGGGAGCTCGATCGTCACGTCGGCGCGCGGAGGCTGGCCGACGGCGACGGCGGGACCGACGACCTGGGCGCCGGCGAGTTCGACGAGGAGGTCGGTGGCGAGGCGCGAGGCGAGCTCGACGCCGGCCGGATCCACGTCACGGGCGAAACGGTGGGAGGAATCGGTCGACACCCCGATGCGCCGGGCGACGCGGCGGATCTCGCCGGGACGGAACCAGGCGGCTTCGAGGAGGACCTCGGTCGTCGAATCGGTCACGCCGGAGTC
>JBEDDU010000252.1:0-6488 GCA_041176065.1 Verrucomicrobiota bacterium
TCCTGAGCAAAGCCGAATTCATCCCGCACATCGCCGACCAGGCCGACGCCCCCGCGCGCTTCGTCCGCTTCGACAAGGACCAGGACGGAAGGCTGTCCAAGGCCGAGTTCGTCGCCGCCGGCAAGTAAGACCCTTTTCAGACCATGCGCCTCGTCACCCTCCTCGCCCTCGCCGTCGCCGTCATGCTCGGCGCCCAAGAAACCCCCAAGCCCAAGGCGAAAGCCAGGGCCAAGGCGCCCGCCGTTGACGCCTATTCAGCCAAGCTGCCCAAGCCCACCGCGGCGAATATCCGCTACGGCGACCACGAGCGTCACGTGCTCGACTTCTGGAAGGCCGAATCTTCCACCCCGACGCCGCTGGTCTTCATCATCCACGGCGGCGGCTGGGTCGGCGGAAGCAAGGAGCGCGCCGAGAAGTTCGCCGACATCGAACGGCTGCTCCAAGCCGGCGTCTCCGTCGTCTCCATCAACTACCGCCTGATCAAGCGCGACCCCGCGGTCGACACCTCACCTGCCGTGAAGGCTCCGCTGCACGACGCCGCGCGGGCGCTGCAGTTCGTGCGCAGCAAGGCCGCCGAGTGGAACCTCGACAAGACGCGCGTCGGCGCCGCCGGCGGTTCGGCCGGAGCCTGCTCCAGCCTGTGGCTCGCCTTCCATGACGACCTCGCCGATCCGAAGTCGGCCGACCCGGTCGCCCGCGAATCCACCCGCCTGACCTGCGCCGCCGTGACGGGACCGCAGACGACCTTGGACCCGGCCCAGATGAAGGAGTGGACGCCCAACAGCACCTACGGCGGACATGCCTTCGGCTTCAAGACGTTCGCGGAATTCCTGGCCGGCCGGGAGTCCGTCCTGCCCCTGATCGCGGAGTATTCCCCCTACGCCCTGGTCAGCTCCGACGACCCCGCGGTCTACATGACCTTCGGAGCGCCCCCGGCCATCGGACAGAACCAGAAAGATCCGACCCACACCGCCAACTTCGGCGTGAAGCTCGCCGAGCACTGCGCCGCCAAAGGAGTGGCGGCCGAAGTCGCCTACCCCGGAGCCAAGGACGTCAAACATCCGACGCCGACGGACTTCCTCCTAGCCAAGCTGAAGCCAGCCGGAAAATGAAGCCCGCCCTTGCCCTCGGCGCCCTCCTCCTCGCCGGTTGCGCGGCCCCTGAAACCTTCACGGTACGCGAGGATTTCAGCCCCGGCTTCGACCCGAAAAAGTTCCTCACGCCGATCCCGAACAAGAACACGTCGGTCCGCGACGGGGTGATGTGGACCCGTGGCGCCAGCGGCGGCAAATACCCGCCGATGGTCTACCTGGCGCTGGCCGGCAAGGATCTGACGATATCCTTCCGCTACCGTCACCTTGAGAAAGGCGGCATGCTCTGGCTCTTCGTCGACGGAGACGATGGCTACGGCTCGGTCGACCACATGCTCCGCGTCCGCCTCAACCGCGACACGGTCGTGCTCGAAGTCGACGCCCACACCCTCGACCCCAACCACCCGCTTCGTCAGAACACCCGCGAAGCCGACCCGATCAGCAAGGCCTACCGCACCAACGAGCACCTGCCCGCTGAGAAGGTCGACCTGTCCGCCAACGAATGGCGCACGGTGAGACTCGCCTTCAAGGGCGACACCGTGGACATGGCCGTCGACGGCAAATGGCAGCGCACGCTGAAGCGTCCGAACTTCGACGCCACCAAGCGCAAGCTCCTCTGGATGCAGAACGGCGGCGCCGCCGGCATCGAAATCGATGACGTCATCGTCACCCCGACCCTCTAAGCGAACCCAAGGATGCGACTGTTGATCAGCGGAGTCATTTGTCTCCTGACCGCAGGCCTGGCCCAGGCGGAAACCGCCGACCCTAAGCCCATCGTCGAGAAAGCCATCCTGGCGGTCGGCGGGAAAGACAAGCTGCTGCAAACTTATCGCCTCAAGGAAACCTTCCACTTCGGGGAGACCCCCGAACCGGCGGCGGGCAAGCAACGCAGCCTGCGGGATTCGATCCTCTCGCAACCCGACCACTGGTGGATCAACAAGAAGGAACGCGGGCCGGACCCGGCGAAGGATGACGCCCGCGCCTGGTCGCTCGACCTGCTGGTCGATGCGAAGTCACGGCTGGAGGTCATCCCTGAGATCGTCGACGAAGGTCGGAAATGCGTCGGCCTGCGGGTCTCCGGTTCGGTCACGCCGGCGATGAGCTTGTACTTCGACCAGGAGACCATGCTTCTGCGGCGGCTCGACTGGCGCAATGACTTCTATCGCTTCAGCGAATGGAAGGAGCATGACGGGCTGCGCTACGCCAGCCGCACGATCATCTTCAAGGTCAAGTCAGGGAAGCCGTGGTTCTTCCACGACATCACCGAGCTCCAGAGATTAGCCAAGTTGCCCGAAGGACTGAATCAGCCCCCGGCCTCGAAGTGACCACCCCTACACTCCATACTCCGAACTCGATACTCTCAACGCACCCATGCCCCGCCTAATCACCCCTCTCCTCCTCAGCCTTCTCTTGGTCGGCTGCGCCTCCGGGCCGCTCCTCGTCGAAGCCGACCCGCCCGTGATCGTCGCGCCCGACCTACGTTCCGCCTTCGGTGAGCCTTGGAAGATCCCCCACGGCGAGTGGAAGCCCGATAATGGCGTCCTGCGCATGACGGAGATCCCGGCCCGCAAGCACGTGCCGGTGCTCCAGCACTGGGTCGGCCTGAAGACGGCGGTCATCGAATTGGAATTCCGCCAGGAAGTCCCGACCACCTTCTACATCGGCTGCGACGGCGAGAAGCACGTCGGTCGCGTCGTCATCACCCCTAAGGAGGTCCATATCGCCGAAGACTCCGTGAAGCCTTCCCACATCCTCGCCCGCCTGCCGCTGGAACCCGTCAAAGGCGTCTGGCGTCACGTCCGCGTCGAATGGACCGGCGACCGCATGGCTGTCCGCATCGACGGGCAGGAGCTGAGCGCCCAACACCCCTTCCTCGCCACGCCGAAGACCCGCAGCTGGATCGCCGGATCCAAGGCCGCGGAAGTGCGCAACTTCGTGATCAAGGGCGTGGCGCAGTGAGAACCCTCCTCGCCCTGCTGCTGACCGCGCTCGCGACCCAGGCCGCGGAGCCCAGGATCATCCTCGAAGAGAAGTTCGACCAACCACTCTCCAAGGATTGGTTCTGGGGGCTGGGCACCTGGACCGCCAAAGACGACGTCTTGCGCGGCTTCGAGTCGGGACCGCGGCGCCATGGCCCGGTCAAGGTGCGTAAGTTGCCGCTCAAGGATGGCGTCGTCGAATGCGACTTCCGCCTCGTCGGCAAGGCGACCTTCGCCGGCATCATCTTCAACGGCAGCCAGGAGCGCGGACACATCTGTCATCTCGTGATGACGACGAAAGAACTCCGCATCCTCGCTCACCCGAAGAAGGGCGAGAGCGCGGAACTAGCCAAGGTGCCGGTCCAGCTGCCGGCGGAGACCTGGCATCATGTCCGCATCGTCTTCAACGGCGACAAGCTGGAAGCCATGGTCGACGACGCTGCCATCAACGGAACCGCCCCTTGCCTCGCCGAGGAGAAACTCACCTTCGGACTCGGCGGCGAGTCCGGCGGACCGACCGGCGAGAAAGCCGGCGCCCTCGAATTCCGCCGGCTGCGCATCACTTCATCCGCCCCCTGAGCATGCTTCGCCTTCTCCTCCTCCTAGCCTTGCCCGTCGCGCTCTTCGCCGCCGAGAAGCCGAACATCATCCTGATCTATTCGGATGACCATGGCTGGGCGGACCTGGGCGCGCAGGGCACGGACCAGGACATCCGCACACCGAACCTCGACGCGATGGCCCGCGACGGCGTGCGCTTCACCCGTGGCTATGTCTCGGCCCCCCAGTGCGTCCCCTCCCGCGCCGGCGTGCTGACCGGGCGCTATCAGCAGCGCTTCGGCGTCGAGGATAACAACAAGGGGCCGCTGCCGCTCGAGCAGCTCACGCTCGCCGAGCGCCTCAAGGGGGCCGGTTACGTCACCGGACAGGTCGGCAAGTGGCATCTCGACCTCATGGGCGGCAAGAAGGGCGAGAAGGCGCTCCGCGTCTCGAAGGAACACATGCCCCACGCCCAAGGCTTCGACGAATACTTCCGCGGGGAGCTGCGTCAGTTCTACGCCTCGCACGACCTGCAAGGCAGACCCTTCGCCGACGCGCCGCACCTCGTCGCCGACAACCGCTTCCGCGTGGTCGTCCAGACCGAAGCCGCCCTGTCCTTCCTGGATCGCCGTGCCGCCAAACCGGACCAGCCCTTCTTCCTCTACCTCGCTTACTACGCCCCGCACGTGCCGCTCGAATCCCCCGAACCTTGGTTTTCCAAGACGCCGGCAGAACTCCCCAAGGAACGCCGCCAGGCGCTGGCGATGATGGCGGCGATGGACGAAGGCCTCGGCCAGTTGCGCGCCAAGCTCAAGGCGATGGGACAGGACAAGAACACCCTGATCTTCTTCATCGGTGACAACGGCGCCCCGCTGGGCAAAGCCTGGGACGGCTCCTTGAACACGCCGCTGATCGGCCAGAAAGGCATGCTCACCGAAGGCGGCATCCGCACGCCGTTCGTCGCGGCCTGGCCGGGCCACCTGCCCGCCGGCACCGTCTACGACAAACCGGTCATCAGCCTCGACGTCGCCGCCACGTCCGTCGCGCTCGCCGGACTGCCGAAGGATCCCGCGCTCGATGGCGTCGACCTGATTCCGTTCGTCAAAGGCGAAAAAGAAACCGCCCCGCACGAACGGCTCTTCTGGCGCTGGGGCTCGCAGGCCGCGGTGCAGGAATACCCATGGAAGCTCGTACGCCTCGGCGAACGCGAACAGCTGCTCTTCGACATCTCCCGTCCCGACGGAGAGAACGTGAAGAAGAACCTCTTCGCCGCCCAACCCGCGGTCGTCGCCCGCCTGACCAAGGCGCTGAAGGAATGGAGCGAGACGCTCACGCCGCCCGGCCTGCCGACCTCATTCGATGCTCACCATGAAGGCATGTTCGCCGAACATGAAGTGATCCCGCCCTTGAGCGAAACCGCGAAGGGCAAGGCCGCGCCGCCTGGCTCGATCCAGGGATGGCTCTGTCGCAATGGCTCGATCGTCTTGAAAGACGGCGCCCTGGTCGTCACCGCCGACCCCCAGGCCGCGCAGAATGCCAAGCCTTTCCTCGCCAAGACCGGCCTCGCGCTCAACGGCCCGGTTACCGCCCTCATCACCGCCGAAGCCAAGGCCGCCTCGGCCTGCTCGCTGAGCTGGCGCATCAAGGAGCAGCCAGACTTTCTGCCCGCGAACATCGTCCGCTTCACCTTGCCCGCCGGCAGCTCGGAGCAGAGCATCGCCTTGCCCATCGAGGGCCAGGCGATCCACGTCCGCTTGAACTTAGGCGACCAGGCCGAAGGCCTTCGCCTGCGCTCCATCGAACTCCGCCCCTCTAAGGGCTCACCGGACCGAAGTGATTTCGGCGCGGCAGGACACTGAATCAAAGGCCGTCTTTAAGCACATTTGGCTGTCCACTCTCTTCGCCGAGGGTAGTTTATGCCTACCCCATGAACGCGCGCGCCCTCCTCGCCTGCCTGCTCACCCTGTCGCCCCTCCTCGCCGCCGAGCGCCCTAACATCCTGCTCATCGTCGCCGACGACCTCGGCTGGTCCGACGTCGGCTGGCACGGCGGCTTCGGCAAGACGCCGCACATGGACAAACTCGTCCGTGGCGGCGTGGAGCTCGACCAGCATTACGTGCAGCCCGTCTGCACCCCCACCCGCGCCGCCCTGATGAGCGGGCGCTGCCCGGGCCGTTTCGGACCCCAGGCGCTGAGCCCGAGCAACCTCCGCGCGATGCCCCTCGGCACCACCACCCTCGCCTCCGCCTTGAAATCCGTCGGTTACCGCACGCACCTCGCCGGCAAGTGGCACCTCGGCGCGCGACCCGAATGGATTCCCAACGCCTACGGTTTCGACACCAGCTACGGCACGCTGACCGGCGCCGCCGATCCGTGGACGCACAAATACCGCAAGGGCAATCCCTACGAAGACACCTGGCATCGCGACGGGAAACTCTTCCACGAAGAAGGCAACGCGACCGAGCTCATCGCCGCCGAGGCCCTGAAGCGCATCACGCAAGGCGGCGAGCAGCCTTGGTTCGTCTACGTCCCGTTCCACGCCGTGCACACGCCGGTCGACGCGCCGGCTCAGTTCAAGAAGCTCTACGACGGCGTGAAGTTCCACGACGACCCGGTGAAGCACGAATCCCGCCTGCGCATGGCGGCTATGGTTTCACAGCTCGACGCCAAGGTCGGCGAGTTCGTAACGGCGCTCGAGAAGACCGGCCAGCGCGAGAAGACCCTGATCATCTTCACCTCCGACAACGGCGGCATCGAAGGACTCAAGAACGCCTACGCCGGCGACGTCCCCGATTCTCCGCTCAACAGCGAGAACGACCCGCTCCGCGGCCAGAAGAACACCCTCTACGAAGGCGGTACGCGGGTGTGCGCCTTCGTGAAC
>JBEDDU010000253.1:0-3340 GCA_041176065.1 Verrucomicrobiota bacterium
GCCGACGGCTTCTACATCGAGGAGAGCATCCCGGGCTACTCCGTGGAACGCATCCTCGGCATGATCCAGTATAACGCCGAAGACCTCTGCCGCATGCTCAAGCGCCAGGTAGACCGCGCCACCAAGGCCGACTCCGTCCGCCCCCGCGAGGGCGTGGCGATGGTCGACCTCTACGAGCGCCTCATCCGTGGCCGCACCTATCTGATCCCGCACCGCGAAGAAGCGAAGGCCCGAAAGGCCACCAAGAAGAAGTGAGCGGAGCGATCGCTCCGCAGGGCTAGGGCCAGAGCTAGAGCTAGGGCCAGCAAAACACGAGCCGGACTAAGTCCGGCTCTTTCTTTGATTCACTTGTTGCTCTAGCCCAGGCCCTAGCCCTAGCCCTAGCCCTATTCTGGTCCTTAAGCCAAGATCAGCTTCAGACGCTTCAGCTCCTCGATCGTCAACGGAGGGGCTTCGCGCAGATTCTCATACGAATCGACATGCGCCAGCCAGGCCCAGTGGTCCCCGCAGTCCATGCGCTCCATGAAACGCAGCCGCAGGGTCGCGATCGCTCCCTTGAGCAGGTAGAGCCCTTCGCCGACATGCTCGATCTGATCCCCGAGCTGCGTGACCTTGTCCGTGGAATGCCCGGACTTCTTGCCGAGCAGCTTCACGTGGTTCGCCTGATCCTTGGCCATGTAGTTCAGCAGCCCGACCGGATTGGCCTCCAGGTTCTCCAAGGTCTTGGTGTCCTTGTAGACGCCGATGATGAAGCGCTTGGGCTTCATCGCGATCGGGGTCACGTAGCTGCAGATGTTCAGGTTGCCTTTACCGTTCGCGGTCGTCGCGAGACTGTAGACGGGGACGTCCACACGGTTCCAAGGTTTGACGCGAATGCCGGGCATGGGGTTGGTAATATGAACCTAAGTTCCGTCGTTTGTTCCCTGTTTTTCCTGTCGCGTCAACCCACTCCCTGATAATTAATCCTCCTCGCAAGGAGTTCGCCGAACGAAGCATAGCCTATCCTCCATGAACACCATCGTCGCCTTGCATGGCTTTACCGGGGAAAGCGCCGATTTCGGACTGATTCGCGCCTGCTTGCCCGCGGAACGGACGTTGCATGCGCCCGACCTCCCCGGCCACGGCGCGCTTCGTCACCAGCGCGACCGCCGGGATTATTCCCTCGAAGCCCACCTGGAACTCATCACGCAGGCGGCGACTTCCCCGCAGATCACCTTGCTCGGCTATTCGCTCGGCGGTCGCCTCGCGCTCCACTGGGCCGTGGCTCATCCCGAACGCGTCGCACGCCTCGTCCTGATCGGCGCCAGCCCCGGCCTGGCCACCGCCTCGGAACGCGAAGAGCGGCGCCTGGCCGACGCGACGCTCGCCGATTTCATCCGCACCCGTGGTCTCGATGCCTTCTTCAAGTACTGGCATAACCAGACCTTCTTCCAGCCGCTGCTGAAGCTGCCTTCCGACCGTCTCGACCCGCTCCTCGCGCGCCGTCATCGCAACGACCCCGAAGGTCTGGCGCTCAGCCTCGATCACGTCGGCACGGGCGCCCTGCCCTCGCTCTGGCCGCGCCTCAAGGAACTCCGCTGCCCGGTCGACCTGGTGACGGGCGAGCATGACGAGAAGTTCACCCGGCTCGCCCGCGAGATGGGCGCCCATCTGCCGAAGGCCCGCCTCAGCGTGATCGAAGACGCCGGTCACGCTGTCCACCTCGAAAGGCCGGAAGACGTGGCGATGCTGCTGGGCTGAGCCTCAGCTGAAGACCCCGAGCTGCGGCTTGGCGCGGTTGCCGATCTCCATCGGACGTCCGGCCGGCGTCATGATCTCGGTCTGCACGGGCAGGCCCGCCGCATGCGCGATCGTGGCATGCAGGCTGCCCGGCGAGACGCCCTCGGTCGCCGGGGCGTATCCTTTGGCGTCGCTGGCTCCATGGACGTAACCACGACGCACCCCCGCGCCGGCGAGGACGGTCGAGAAGACCAGCGGATGGTGGCCGCGGCCGCCGCCGTCGAAGGTCGGCTTGCGGCCGAACACGGTCGCGACGACGACGAGGGTCGAATCAAGGAGGCCCATCGCTTCGAGGTCCTGGATGAGCGTGGCGAACACGCGGTCGAAATCACCGCCGACGTCCTCCATGCGGTCGTCGAGCGAGGCATGCATGTCCCAGCCGCCGTGGGCGACCTCGACGAAGCGCACGCCGTTCTCGACGAGGCGACGGGCGAGCAGGCAGCCCTGACCGAACTTGCTCTTGCCGTAACGGGCCCGCGTGGCCGCAGGCTCGGCGGAAAGGTCGAAGGCCTTCAGGTCCGTGCTCTTCATGAGCTGGAAGGTGGTCTCGTAGAATTCGTTGTAGGCCTTGACGTTCTCGTCCGCGGCCTTGCCGCCGAAGCCGGCGTCCAGCTGCGCGAGCAAGGCGGCCCGTTTGCCGACTACGGCCTCGCCCACGGGGCTCTTGGTGTCCAGGAGGCCGTCCTCCGGATTCAGGATCGGCAGCGGGGAATACGCCGCCGGGAACCAGCCGTTCCCGTGGTTGGACGAGCGGTTGACGGCCACGGACGACGGCAGGGTCTTGTGGCTGGAGCCGAGGAAGTGCTGGGCCCACGCGCCCAGGGTGGGATGCTGGATCGAGCCACGCTGCTCGAACCCGGTACGCATGAGGTACGCGGCCGAGGCATGCACGCCGACCTTCGCCGTCATGGAACGGATGACGGTGATCTTGTCGCTGACCTTGGCGGTCTCGGAAAGATAGGAGGTGAGCTGCATGTCACCCTTGGCGGAGACGATGTCGCCGGGGCCTTTGTTCGGTCCGGCCTTGGGGTCGAAGGTGTCGATATGCGACATGCCGCCGTTGAGCTGCAGGAAGATCACATGCCTGGCCTTGCCGAAGCCGGGCAGGCCGGCGTTGGGCGCCTTGACCGCGCTCTTCTGCTCGGCGGCTTCCGCGAGCCGCGCGAAGGCCGGCAGGACGCTGAGGCCGAAGGCGAACTTGGCGCACTTCTCAAGGAAGCGACGGCGGTCCTCGGGATTGCGGAGCAGGTCGGTGGAGAGAGGGAGGTTCATCGGATGAAGAGGAATTCGCGGGTGTTGGCCAGGACCCAGGCGAGGTCCGTGACGGCGAGGCCTTCGGCGAGCGAGCGCGTCGCGGCGGTGAGCTCGGCGGCGGTCGGACGGCGGGCAAGGAACGAGAGATAGAGGGAGCGGACCTGCGCCTCCGGAGTCTTGGCGGCCTCGGCGGCCATGACGGCCTCGGCACGCGTGTCGGAGACGAGCCGTCCGACGGAACCGTTCATCATCTGCAAGACCTGCGGCACGCTGCCGTCATTGGTCGCGGAATCGGCGAGCAGACGAT
>JBEDDU010000254.1:0-6122 GCA_041176065.1 Verrucomicrobiota bacterium
CATCCCCGGCCAGGAAGCCGGCAACGGCCGGCTCATCGCCGAGCACGGCGCGGGCGCCTACGGCCTGACTCCGGAAGCCGCGCGGGCGATCATCGCCGAAGCCTTCACCGGCGACTGGAGCCTTTGGAAGAAGTGGAAAGCCTCGGTCGACGGCCTCGGCGACGCCGGCGGCGCGGACCGGGTCGCGGAGCTGGTGGAGCGGGAGATGGCGGTCAAGCGTTGAGGGCAGAGCTAGGGCTAGGGCCAGGTAATTATGGTAGGGGCAGCACCTTTGGCTGGCCCTAGCCCCAGCCCTGGCTCTGGCCCTAACTCATCCTCTTGCCTCTAAGTATGCCTTCACTTCGGCGGCGAGCTTGTCGCTGAGGCCTTCGACCTCGGCGATCTCCCCGACGGTGGCCTTGCGCAGCTTCTGGATGCTGCCGAAATGCGCGAGGAGCGCGTCCTTCCGCTTCGGCCCGAGGCCCGGCATCTCGTCGAGGAGCGATTCGCGCAGCTTGCGGCTGCGGAGCTCGGCGTTGAAATCGTTGGCGAAGCGGTGGGCTTCGTCGCGGATGCGCATGAGCAGGGCGAGGCCGACGTCGTGGCGCGGCAGCTTGAGCTCGCGGCCGTCGGGGAAGACGATCGTCTCCTCGCGCTTGGCGAGGCCGATGAGCGGAGGCGGCGCCAGGTCGTGTTCCTTGAACGCCGCGAGCGCGGCGCCGACCTGGCCGAGGCCGCCGTCGATGATGACGAGCTCGGGGAAGGCGCGGTGCTCCTCGTGCAGGCGCGTGTACCGGCGGCCGACCACCTCCTGCATGGAGCGGAAGTCGTCGTTGCCCTCGAAGGACTTGATCTTGAAGCGGCGGTAGCCGGACTTGTCGGCCTGGCCGTCGACGAAGCGCACCATCGAGGCGACGGCGAGCGTGCCGGAGATGTGGGAGATGTCGAAGCACTCCGCCGTGGCAGGCGGGCGCTCGAGTCCGAGGGCCGCGGCGAGCGAGGCGAGGGCGCCCGCTTCGTCGCGGCGGGGCAGGGGGTTCTCGCGCAGGAAGCGGCGGGATTTCTCCGTGGTGCGCTTCAACGCGTCGAGCAGGTCGCGCAGGCTCGCGGCCTTCTCGTAGTCGCGCTCCGCGGCGGCCTTGCGCATGTCGGCCTCGACCTGTTCGGCCCACGTCTCGACCTTGCCCTCGAGGAAGGCGCAGGCCTCGGTCACGCGCGCGGCGTATTCCTCGGTCGTGACCACGTTGCCGTGCTTCTGGATCTCGGCGCGGGCGTCGTCGTAAAGCTTCCACGTGCCGTCGGGCTGGGCGACCGGGTTGCTGTCGGCCAGGAGGATGCCGAACTTCTTGCGCATCTCGTTGAGCGTGCGCCGGACGGCCTGCTGGTGGGGGAACGGGCCGAAATAGCGGCAGGCGTCGGTCGTGCGGGCGCGGACGATCCGGAAGCGGGGCAGGGGGTCGGCGAGGTCGACCCGGACCTGGGGGAACTGCTTGTCGTCGCGGAAGAGGATGTTCCAGCGGGGGCGCCAGCGTTTGATCAGCTTTCCTTCCAAGAGGAGGGCCTCCGTCTCGGAGCGGACCTCGTGCCATTCCATGTCGGCCACCGTGTCCATCATCGCGGCCACCTTGGGGGTCATCCGCTGGCGGGGGACGAAATAGGAGGCCAGGCGCTTCTTGAGGTCCTTGGCCTTGCCCACGTAGACGACCAGGCCCGCGGCGTCCTTCATCAGGTAGACGCCCGGGGTATGGGGGGCACGCCGGGCCTTGGCCTTGGGCGAAAGTTCTTCCCGGTCGGTTTGCATTTTGAGCCTGAGCCTCTAACCCTGCGGGGACGCCCCGTTTCCGCAAATGCTTTCCAGCAACAGCAGTCCACGCCAGGTCCTCGTCATCAACGTGGGCGACGAGCTCCTCGACGGTCTCCGCGAGAACGGTCATCTCCTCTGGCTCGGCGAGCACCTCGCCCGCCGCGGCCTGCCCATCACCCGCTCCCTCGTCGTCCGCGACGACGCCGCCGAGATCGCCCGCGCGGTCGGCGACGCCTGGGGCGCCTACGACCTCATCGTCACCACCGGCGGCATCGGTCCGACCTCCGACGACCATACGCGCGAAGCCGTCGCCGGCGCGCTCGGTCTTTCCCTCACGCATGTGCCCGCCGCCGAGCAGGCCCTGCGCGACCGTTTCAAGATGATCGGCCGCAAGGTCGCCGCCGCGGACCTCAGCCAGTGCTACGTCCCGTCCGGCGCCGATTCGCTGCCCAACCCGCGCGGCACCGCCCCCGGCGTCTTCCTGCATCGCGACGGCCGCGCGCTCGTCATGCTGCCCGGTCCTTCGCTCGAACTCCGGCCGATGTTCGAGGACGAGGTCGTGCCGCGTCTCCGTCAGGTCGGCTGCGCCTGCCAGGGCGAAGCCTACGTGCAGGTGCGCACCTTCGGCATCGGCGCCGTGCCCCTCGAGGCGATCGTGCGTCCGCTGCTCGCGCCCGGCATGGCCCTCACCTTCGGCACGCACACCGGCGTCGTCGACGCCCGCATCTCCTCCGCCGGCAGCGGCGCCACCGCCGAACAGCTCTGCGAGGTCGCGCGCAAGGTCCGCGACGCGGTCGGCGAAGATTTCGTAGCGACCGGCCACGCCTGCCTCGCCACGCTCGTCGTCGAGCAGCTGCGCAGCCTCGAGAAGACCGTGGCCCTCGCCGAGTCCTGCACCGGCGGCCTCCTGGCCGACGCCTTCACCGACATCCCCGGGGCTTCCAAGGTCTTCGCCGGTTCGGCCGTCTGCTACGCCAACGACGCCAAGGTGAACCTCCTCGGCGTGCCCGAGTGCCTCATCGCCCAGCATGGCGCCGTCTCCGCCGAGTGCGCCGCCGCCATGGCGACGGGCGCCATCGAGAAGTTCGGTTCCGATTACGCCATCGCCGTGACCGGTTACGCCGGACCCGGCGGCGGCACCGACGCCGACCCGGTCGGGACCGTCTATTTCGGTTACGCCTCCCCGACGGGCGTCTGGTCCCGGCGCGTCGCCATCCCCGGCGACCGCCGCCAGATCAAGCAGCGCGCCGTGAACATCGCCCTCGATTTCATGCGCCGCAAGCTGAACAAGTACCGCGTCGAGGACCTGCTCCACGGGGCGTGAGGGCGGGCGGAGCCTGCCGAGGCGCAGGGCCGGGGCCGGGGCTAGGTAATTTACAGAGGACTGAGTTGAGGTCTGCGTTGAGGACTGAATGGAGGACTGAATGGAAGAGACGCAACGGTAGGGTCGGGACCGCGTCACGACATAGCCGTGTCTCGTTCGCCGCATGGCGAACGCAGGTAGGGGCACGATTCACCGTGCACTCCTTTGACGAAGGGCGCGGCGTAGCCACGCCCCTACCCTCGGCCGCCCTACCCGAAGCAGGACCGAAGCTTTTCCCGGTTTCCCGTCTCCCCTTGGAGCATTACCTTCCCTGGCCCTAGCCCTGCCCCTATCCCTTATTGTCCCTGCGTGCGGCTGCACGCCGCACGCACAAAGGATTGCCACGAAGGGGGAGGGCGGGAGATTAGGCGCGTGCCCGGCTATCTCGCCATCATCGCTGGTAAGGACGAATACCTCGTCGATCAGGACGGCCGCGCCTGTTACGACAAGGCCCGGAAGGCCGCGGGTCCCGACGCCGAGGCCGAGGTCATCTCCGCCCAGATCCTCCGGGTCGACGACGCGCGCGTCCTCGAGCTCCAGTTCGCGGAGTCGGTCAAGACGCTGTCCATGTTCGGCGGCAAGCGCGTCATCTGGCTGCGCAACCTCAACCTCGTCGCCGACACCGTCCAGGCCAAGTCGGAGGAGGTGAAGAAGAACCTCGCCAACATCCTCGCGGTCGCGACCTCGGCGGATCCCTCCGTCTCGATCATCATCTCCGCCACGCCTTACGACGGCCGGCGCAAGGACCTCAGCGCGCTCAAGTCCGCCGCGCATGACTTCATCGTCCACGCCTCGGCTGCCAAGGGGCCGTTCGACAAAGGCGACGCGCAGGCCGACAACCAGGTCGCGCTCGCGGTCGAACGTCTCAAGGCGCTCGGCGTGAAGCACGAGCGCGGCGTCCCTGAGGTGATCGTCGGCCGCGTCGGCCAGTCCACGCGCCTCGTCCTCGGCGAGTGCGAGAAGCTCGCCACCTACGTCGGCCCCGGCGGCACCATCAAGGAGTCCGACGTCCACCTGCTCGTCCCGACCTTCGGCGAAGGCGATTTCTTCGAGCCCATCGAAGCGCTCGCCGCGCGCGACCTCGCGTGGGGCCTCGCCTCGCTCGACCGCTACTTCTTCAACGAATCCTCCAGCCGTCCGCTCCTCAGCGCGTTGCAGAACCGCCTGCGCCTGCTCATCCAGATCCGCTGCCTCGTGGATTCCGGGGATTTCCGCGTCAGCGAGGCCGGACTGCCCAAGGGCCAGTTCGAGGCCGCCAGCGGGCGGCATGGCCCGACCTTCGGTTCCGCCGCCAAGTCCTCGGCCAACCTCTTCTCCCAGAACGCCTGGTACGTGAGCAACAAGGTGGCCCCGGCGGCGGCCCGTTACACCCTGGCCGAACTCGTCGACCTCCAGCTCGCCTGCGCGGACTGCTTCGACGCCTCCAACCGCGGCGAGGACGAGTCCTCCGTCCGCGCGATGTTCCTCCGAGCGCTTGCCGTGAAGCGTCCCGCCTGATATAAACCTTAATTCATACCGATGGAATCCGACAACGTCCCCAACGTCCTCGCCGACCGCTACGCCTCCCCGGCGATGAAGGCCGTCTGGTCCACCCGCGGCCGCGTGGTCCTCGAGCGCGAGTATTGGATCGCCGTCATGAAGGCCCAGCGCGACCTCGGCCTCGACATCCCCGCCGAAGCCCTCGCCGCCTATGAAAAGGTGAAGGACAAGGTCGACTTCGACTCCATCCGCACGCGCGAGGAGGAGACCCGCCACGACGTCAAGGCGCGCATCGACGAGTTCTGCGCCCTCGCCGGCCACCAGCACGTCCACAAGGGGCTGACCAGCCGCGACCTCACCGAATCCGTCGAGCAGCTGCAGGTCTTCCGCTCGCTCCAGCTCGTCCGCGCCAAGGCCGTGGCCGCGCTCGCCGCGCTCGCCCGCCGCGCGCAGGCCGACCGCGACGTCCTCATCGCCGCGCGCACGCACAACGTCGCCGCGCAGCCCACCACCGTGGGCAAGCGCTGGGCCATGTTCGGCGAAGAATGCCTCCGGGGCGTCGCGCAGGTCGACGCCGCGCTCGCCGCCTTCGCGGCCCGCGGGCTCAAGGGCGCGGTCGGCACCCAGCTCGACCAGCTCACGCTCTTCTCCGGCGACATCGCCAAGGTGGCCCAGCTCGAGGGCCGCGTGCTCGCGCACCTCGGCATCCCGCACGCCCTCGGGGCGGTCGGCCAGGTCTACCCGCGTTCGATGGACATGGAAGTCGTCGCCGCGCTGCTCTCCGCCGCTTCCGGCCCGTCCTCCTTCGCCAAGACCCTCCGCCTGATGGCCGGCCATGAGCTCGCCAGCGAAGGCTTCCTGCCCGGTCAGGTCGGTTCGTCCGCGATGCCGCACAAGATGAACGCCCGCACCTGCGAGCGCATCAACGGCTTCCACGTGATCCTGCGCGGCCACCTCGCCATGGCCGCCTCGCTCTCCGGCGAGCAGTGGAACGAAGGCGACGTCTCGTGCTCGGTCGTGCGCCGCGTGCTCCTGCCCGACGCCTTCCTCGCCATCGACGGCCTCTTCGAGGCTTTCCTCACCGTCCTCGGCCAGATGGAGGTCAACCGTCCCGTCGTCGACCGCGAGTCGCGCCACTACCTGCCGTTCCTGCTCACGACCACCTTCCTCATGGAAGCCGTCAAGGCCGGCGCCGGCCGCGAAGAGGCCCACGAGGCCATCAAGGAGCACGCCGTGGCCGTCGCCAAGGAGCTCCGCACCGGCAAGGTCGAGCGCAACGACCTCGTCGACCGCCTGGCCGCCGACGCCCGCCTCCGTCTCCCGAAATCCGTCCTGCTCGACGCCGTCACCAAGGCGGGCGAGCTGACGGGCTCCGCCGGCGCGCAGGTCGACGTCTTCGTGCGGCAGGCCGCCGAGTGGTCCCGCAAGGTCCCGGAGTCGGCCCAAGTCAAAGCCGGACGCATTTTGTAGGCCTAAGGCGGGGGTCGCGGGCAGGGG
>JBEDDU010000255.1:0-2704 GCA_041176065.1 Verrucomicrobiota bacterium
GGGCGGGGGCTCGGTGGCGACGGCCGCGGAGGACTGGTCTTCGAGCGGCAGGCCGACCTCGGCGTCGCCGACCTCGACGGGCGTCGTGGCGCGGGTGATCCACTCGGAGATCTGCGCGGGCGAGAGCACGTCGGACGCGGGGAGTTCGCCGAGGGAACGCAGGCCGGTGAAATCGAGGAACTTGTCGGTGGTGCCGTATTGCAGCGGACGGCCCGGCAGGTCGGCGCGGCCCGTGACGGCGACGAGTTCGAGTTCGAGGAGGCGGGTGAGCGCGCTGTCGACGGAGACGCCGCGGATGGCTTCCATCTCGGAGCGGGTCACCGGCTGGCGGTAGGCGACGATGGAGAGGGTCTCGAGCGAAGCCGGGCTGAGGCGCTGGGGGCGGGGCTCGCCGCGGAGGAGGCGGACCCAGTCGGCGTAGGCCGGGGAGATGACGAGGCGGAAACCTTCCGGCCCCTGGAGGATGCGGCAGGCGTCGTTGGCGTCGCGCATCTCGGCCTCGAGGGCGTCGACCGCTTCGCGAATCTGGGTCGCCGTGAGCAAGGTCGGGACCTGGTCGATGATGTCCTGGATGACTTCCTGCACAGGCGGGCCCGCGGGGAGGACGGTCGGTTCGCCGGTGGCTTCCAGCAGGTCGGGCTGCTTCTCGGCGGCGGCCTGGGCATGGTAGCGCTGGACGACCTTCTGGATGTCCTTGATGGACACCGACTCGGAGGTCGAGAACAGGAGCGCCTTGATGATTTTCTTGAGATTGAATTCCACGGGACGGGGGAGTCTTAAATCGGATTGTAAGGAAGCGTAAGGGCGGTTCAGTGTCCGGCTCCCTGCCCTCTTATCTAGGGGGCGCCCATCCCCTGACAACCGCAGACTTTTCACACCCATCATGACCGACGCCAACCACTGCCGCCAACACTCCGCCATCGTCGTGGACGGACCCGACCGCGCCCCCAGCCGAGCGATGCTGCGCGCCGTCGGCTTCGATGACGCCGACTTCCAGAAACCGATCGTCGGCATCGCCTCGACCTGGTCGATGGTCACCCCGTGCAACATGCACATCGACCGCCTGGCCGCCGAAGCCGCCAAGGGCGCGGACGCCGCCGGCGGAAAAGCCGTCATTTTCGGCACGATCACCGTCTCGGACGGCATCTCGATGGGCACCCCGGGCATGCGCTACTCGCTGGTCTCCCGTGAGATCATCGCCGACTCGATCGAAGCCGTCACCGGCGCCGAAGGCTTCGACGGCCTGGTGACCATCGGCGGCTGCGACAAGAACATGCCCGGCTGCGTGATGGCCATGGCGCGCCTCAACCGCCCGTCCGTCTTCGTCTACGGCGGCACCATCGTCCCCGGCCTGCATAAGGGCAAGGCCGCCGACATCGTCACCGTCTTCGAAGCCGTCGGCCAGCACGCCGCCAAGCAGATCGACGACGCCGAGCTCAGGGAGATCGAGAAGTGCTCGATCCCCGGCGAAGGCTCCTGCGGCGGCATGTACACCGCCAACACCATGGCCTCGGCCATCGAGGCGATGGGCCTCAGCCTGCCGGACAGCTCCGCGCAGCTCGCCAACTCCAAGGACAAGCTGAAGGACTGCGAACGCGCCAGCCAGGCCGTGCTCGAACTCCTGAAGAAGAACATCCGTCCGTCGGACATCATCTCCAAGAAGTCCATCGAGAACGCGATCGTCACCGTGATCGCCCTCGGCGGCTCGACGAACGCCGTGCTGCACCTCATCGCGATCGGCCATTCCGCCGGCATCAAGATCACCCTCGAGGACTTCGAGCGCGTCGGCCGCAAGGTCCCGGTGCTCGCCGACCTCAAGCCGAGCGGCAAGTACAACATGGCCCACTTCGTCCGCATCGGCGGACTCCAGCCGTTGCTCAAGATGCTGCTCGACGCCGGCCTGCTCCATGGCGACTGCCTGACGGTCACCGGCAAGACCGTCGCCGAGAACCTCGCGAACGTCGGCGCCTACTCCGCCGACCAGGACGTCGTGCGTCCGATGAGCAATCCGATCAAGGCCGACAGCCACCTCCGCGTGCTGCGCGGCAACCTCGCCCCGGACGGCGCCCTCGCCAAGATCACCGGCAAGGAAGGCAGTTCCTTCACCGGACACGCCATCGTCTATGAATCCGAGGAGGCCTCCCTCCGCGGCATCCTCGACGGCGAAGTCAAGGACGGCCACGTCATCGTCATCCGTAACGAAGGCCCCAAGGGCGGCCCCGGCATGCGCGAGATGCTCGGACCCACGAGCGCCGTCATGGGCAAGGGCATGGGCAAGACCGTGGCGCTCATCACCGACGGACGCTTCTCCGGCGGCAGCCACGGCTTCGTCGTCGGCCACGTCTCGCCTGAGGCCGCTTCCGGCGGCCCGCTCGCCATCGTCAAGAACGGCGACCGCATCCACATCGACGCCGTGAAGAACGAGCTCAACCTGGACCTCCCGGCCGAAGAGATCGCCCGCCGCCTGAAGGACTGGAAGCCCTCGCCCTGCAAGGAGAAGCGCGGCGTGCTCGCCAAGTACGCCAAGCAGGTGAAGTCGGCTTCCGAAGGCGCCATCACCGACGGCGACTGAGGCCTCTCCTGAGCGGAAATGAAAGGGCGGACGCCTCGGCGTTCCGCCCTTTTTGTTGCAAGGGCACGGCGGGAGGAGAGTATCGCGGCATCGTGGCCTCCTCCTTCGACCTCTTTCGCCAGCAGCTCCTGA
>JBEDDU010000256.1:0-18477 GCA_041176065.1 Verrucomicrobiota bacterium
TTGAAAGCGTTCCCGATGTCCTTGGCGTTGTTGTCGGTCAGGAAGTCCGCCTTGCCGGCGATCGTCACGCGATCGAGGTCGAGCTCGGCCTCGTTGACCACCTGGCCGCCGCCCTCGGTGAAAGTCAGCGGGTCGACGTCGAGGACGATGCGCTTGGCCCGGAGGAACTCGCGTTCCTGCCAGCGGGAAGGATTCGTGACGACGAGTCCGGCGTAATCGACGCGGCCCAGGAAGAGGTTGGTCTGGTTGTCTTCGACGGTCAGATGGGCGCCGGACTGCCCGGAAAGGGAGGCGTCAAGGAGCCGAGGAGAGTAGCGGCCGAGGGCCCAGATCCCCAAGGCGCCGACCAGCATCAGGAACAAGGCGATGCCGCAAAGCACCGTGAGGAGCTTGCGGAGCGCCGAACCCGGACGGGACTGGGAACGAAACAGGGTCATCGACAGGAAAGAAGGGGGAGCAGTAGGCGTGCCACCGAAAAGGGTCAATGGCGGACGAAAAACCGGGGTTTATGGCCTGTTTTCCGGGAAACCGCCCAAACAAAAGACCCGCCGAGCGGCGCCGGCGGGTCCTTCTGTCACGCTCGGTGTGACGCGCGGGCTTACTGCGCGAGCACCGCGAAAGCGAGGTCGTCGCCGGCGAGGACCTCGGGGACGGAGGCCTGGTTCGGGCAGATCGCGACGATCGTGGAGGCGTCGTCACCCTTGATGACTTCGACGAGGAAATTCCTGCCGGCCTTGGTCAGCTGAAGCTTGGTGCCCGGGTCGCGCTTCTCCAAAGCGCCGACTTCGAGGAGCGAAAGGTCGGCACGGACCTGACGGACGACGACGCGGGTGGGGTCGACGGCGGGAGCCGGAGCGTCCTTCTCCCAGGAGAAGCGGACCTCGCCGGAAGCGGCGCCGGAGGCGGAAGCGGACTTCTGGGTGGATTTGCAGCCGACGAAAAGGGCGGCAAAGGCGAGGAGGAGCAGGGAGCGCTGCATGGGTGTTGGGGTGGAGGAAAAAGGGTCTTTTCCGCCTAGTTCCTAGTCAATCCCTTAATGCTTGCGGAGGGGCTGGCCGTGGGCTTCCTCCAAGCTCTCATGAGTCAGGAAGCCGCCAAATTGATGCTCGGACTGCCCAAGGGCAGCCTCGAGGAGGCCACCCTCCAGCTGTTCGCCCGGGCCGGGTTCCCCGTGGCCAAGAGCAGCCGCTCCTACCGCCCCTCTTTCGACGACCCCGCCCTCGACGGACGCTTCATCCGCGCCCAGGAAGTGGCCCGTTACGTCGAGCATGGCTTCTTCGACTGCGGCCTGACCGGCCAGGACTGGGTCCAGGAGAACAACGCCGACGTCGTCCAGGTCTGCGAACTGATCTACAGCCGCGCCTCCGCCCAGAAGTCCCGCTGGGTCCTGTGCGTGCCCGAAGCCTCCCCCGTCAAGACCGCCAAGGACCTCGCCGGCAAGCGCGTGGCCACCGAGCTCGTCGAGACCACCCGCCGCTGGTTCAAGTCGCAGGGCGTCGAGTGCGAGGTCGAATTCTCCTGGGGCGCCACCGAAGTGAAGGTGCCTGAGCTCGCCGACGCCATCGTCGACATCACCGAGACCGGTTCGTCGATCAAGGCCAACAAGCTGCGCATCGTCGCCCAGCTGATGGAGACCACCACCGTCCTCGTCGCCAACAAGGCCGCCTGGGCCAATCCCGCCAAGCGCGCCAAGATCGAGCAGATCGTGCTCATGCTGCAGGGCGCCCTCGCCGCGCAGCACATGGTCGGCCTCAAGTTCAACCTCCCGAAGGCCAAGCTCGAACAGGTCGCCGCCGCCCTCCCTGCCCTGCGCAACCCGACGGTGTCGCCGCTCAGCAACGCCGAGTGGATCGCCGTCGAGACCATCATCGACGCCCGCCAGGCGCGCGAGTTCATCCCGACGCTCAAGGCCGCCGGCGCCGAAGGCATCGTGGAGTACCCGATCAACAAACTCGTCTACTGACGACCCCCGTCATGGCTGATTCCGTCCGCGTCGGTCTCATCCAGCTCACCGCCGAGGACACCCCGGCGGCGAACGTCCGCAAGACCCTGCCCCGCATCGAGGAAGCGGCGGCCAAGGGCGCGAAGATCATCGGCCTGCAGGAGATGTTCACGACGAAGTATTTCTGCATCACCCAGGACCCGAAGCATTTCGACCTCGCGGAGCCCATCGAGACCGGCCCTTCGGTGACCGAACTCGCCAAGGCCGCCAAGCGCCTCGGCGTCGTCATCGTCGCCCCGCTCTTCGAAGCGCGCGGCAGCGAAGTCTATCACAACACCGCGGCCGTCATCGACGCCGACGGCGCCGTGCTCGGCAAGTACCGCAAGATGCACATCCCGCAGGACCCCGGCTTCGAGGAGAAGTTCTACTTCACCCCCGGCGACCTCGGCTTCCGCACCTGGAAGACCGCGCACGGCGACATCGGCGTGCTCATCTGCTGGGACCAGTGGTATCCCGAAGCCGCGCGCCTGACCGCGCTCGGCGGCGCGCAGATCCTCTTCTACCCGACCGCGATCGGCTGGCTGCCCGAAGAGAAGGCCGCCCTCGGCAAGGCCCAGCATAACGCCTGGGAGACCGTGCAGCGCGGCCATGGCGTCGCCAACGGCTGCTACGTCGCCGCGACCAACCGCGTCGGCACCGAAGGCCGCACCCAGTTCTGGGGCCAGAGCTTCGTCTCCGACCCTTACGGCGAGATCGTCGCCCGCGCCTCGGCCGAGAAGGAGGAGATCCTCCTCGCCGACTGCGACCTCGTGAAGCAGCGCGAATTCCGCCGCATCTGGCCGTTCTTCCGCGACCGCCGCATCGACGCCTACGGCGACCTGACGCGCCGTCTGCGCGACTGACCTTCCGCATGGCCTCGCCTCGCTCCCTCGGTTTCCGCATGCCTGCGGAATGGGAACCTCAGTCCGCCACGTGGCTCTCGTGGCCGTCCAACACCGCGCTCTGGCCCGGACATTACGACCTGATCCCGGCGAAGTTCGCCGAGTTCGCCGCCGCGATCTCCCGCTTCCAGCCGGTGAAGATCAACGCCGCGGGCAAGCTGCGCGCCGAAGCCGAGCGTGAGCTCAAGGCCGCGAAGGCCGACCTCTCCGTCATCGAGCTGACCGACATCGCGACCGACGACGTCTGGTGCCGCGACCATGGGCCGATCTTCGTGAAGAACGACCGGACCAAGGAGCTCGCGCTCACCGACTGGGAATTCCACGGCTGGGGCGGCAAGTTCGAGGCCTCGCTCGACAACCAGGTCCCGGGCAAGATCGCCGCGAAGCTCGGCGTGAAGAAGTTCAGCTACCCGTTCGAGCTCGAAGGCGGCGGCATCGAAGTCTCCGGCGACGGCCTGCTCCTGACCACCGAGGCCGTGCAGAACAATCCGAACCGCGCCGAAGGCCGCGACGACGCCGCGTTCCACGCCGCCATCCGCGAAGGCCTGGCGATCGACGACATCCTCTGGATCGGCGAAGGCCTGGCCAACGACGACACCGACGGCCATATCGACAACCTCGCGCGCTTCATCGCGCCGCGCGCCATCCTCGCCGTCAGCGAGACCGACCAGGCCTCGCCCAACTACGCGCCGATGCAGGAGAACCTGCGCCGCCTGCGCGAGATGCGCCCGCGCGGACAGCGCCTCGACATCCTCGAGCTCCCGCTGCCCAAGCCCATCCGCCTCGCCGGCCGCGACCTGCCGCCGAGCCACGCGAACTTCCTCATCGTCAACGACGCGGTGCTCGTCCCGCTCTACGGCCAGGATTCCGACAAGGTCGCCATGGGCGTCATCGGAGATTGTTTCCCCGGCCGGAAGATCGTCGGCATCGACTGCCGCGTGCTGCTCATCGAAGGCGGCGCACTGCATTGTCTCAGCCAGCAGCAGCCGGTTTAAGCGCGGCGGTGCCGCGAGGGGGCACGGTGACACGTGGGCACGAATGGAGGACACGAGGGCCGGAGGGCCAGAGGTAAACCGTGGAGATACGGAGGCCCAGAGGCTCGGTTGACCAGAGAAATGCAGGACTCAACGGGGAACCGGAGACCGGATGATTGGCTGGGGTCCAAAAACGTAGTGCAAAAGTGCAACTGCGGCTGAGCCGCGTGCAAAGGTGCAAACGTGGAACCAACTTCTGGTGACGGGTGACGGCCACGGGAGTCGGATGCTCCGGAATCGGCTTCTCGGCCATCGGCCGCAGGAACCTGGAGCCGGCTGCCGGGGGCTGAACGGCTGGCACCCGAATAGCTGATGCCCCGGCGGCCGTCACCTGGCACCCAAGGTGATTAAATCCACAGCAAACTTCCCGGTCTCCGGTCGCCTTTGACCTGCGTGACTCCTCCGGCCAACTGATCAACCGATCAACAGGTCAACCTGTAGCTGTCTTACTTCTTCGGCTTTATCTTCGCCGCACATCCGCAATCACCGGCGCACCCGCCTTCCTTGCGACGCCGCGCGGCGGCCAGCCAGCGACGGGCGAGCCAGCCGACGGCCACGCCGACGACGGCGCCCACGATGACGGCTTCGAGGTTCATGTGAGGCGGATGACGATCTGGTAGACGGCCATCGAGACGAGCCAGGCGAGCGTCGTCATGTAGACGAACGAGCCCGCGGCCCACTTCCAGCCGCCGGTCTCCTGGGCGAGCGTGGCGATCGTCGGGCCGCACTGCGAACAGAGCGCGAAGAACACCATCAGCGCGAGCACCGCGGCCAAGGAGAAGATCGGGCTGCCGGCGCGCGGCCCCTCGGACCACTTCGCGTCCTGCATCGCGCGGCGGAGGTCCTGGCTGTCGGCCTCGGCGCCTTCGCCGACGGAATAGGTCACGCCGAGCGTGGAGACGATGACCTCGCGCGCGGGGAAGCTCGCCAGGACGCCGACGGTGATCTTCCAGTCGAAGCCCAGCGGGTCGAAGATCGGCTGGATCGTCTTGCCGAAACGACCCATGTAGGACTGTTCGACGTAGGCCGCCTGGACGCGGGCCTGCACCTTCTCGGCGGATTCGGTCGGGTGCGCGGCGCGGACACGTTCGGCGACCGAGGCGTCGCGCGGGAAATACGAAAGCGCCCAGACCACGATCGTGATGGCGAAGATGACCGTGCCGGCCTTGGACACGAATTCGGCGGCGTTCTGCCACATGCGCCAGACGACGTCGCGCGGCTTGGGCATCTGGTAGCGGGGGAGCTCGAGGACGAACGGCTGCGGCTTCACCTTGAGGACGAGGCGGGTGAGCACGAAGGCCGTCGGCACGGCGAAGACCAGGCCGACGCAGTGCATGCCCACCATCACGAGCGACTCCCAGCCGGGGCCGTAAAGCGGGCCGATGAAGGCCGCGCACATGAGGGCGTAGATCGGGAAGCGCGCCGAGCAGCTCATGAACGGCACCACGAACGCGGTGGCGAGGCGGGCCTTCGGGTCTTCGATCGTCCGCGTCGAAAGGAGGCTGGGGATCGCGCAGGCGAAGCCGGAGAGCATCGGCACGAAGCTCTTGCCGTTGAGGCCGCACCAGCTGAACAATCGGTCCATGATGAACGCGGCGCGCGCCATGTAGCCGCTGTCCTCGAGGATGCCGATGAAGAGGAACAGGATGAGGATCTGGGGGAGGAAGACGAGGAACGCGCCGACGCCCCCGAGGATGCCGTCGGCGACGAGGCTCTGCAGCATGGGATACGCCGCGAGCGACGGAGCCACGACGCCCTTGGTCCAGTCGACCGCCGTCTGGATCCAGTCCATCGGGAACTTCGCCAGCCAGAAGACGGACGCGAAGAAACCGAGCATGATGCCCAGGAAGAGGATCGGTCCGAGCACGCGGTGGAGCAGCAGCCGGTCGACGGCGGCGGTGCGGCCGGCCTTGCCGAGGCCTTCGGTGACGACGCCTTCGAGCGCCGTGCGGAGCCAGGCGTAGTGGACGAGCGGTTCGGCCGCCATCGGGTTGTAGCCGGAATTACGGACACGCTCGCGGGCGGAGCGCAGCGGCTTCTCGCGGCGCTCGGCGGCCCAACCGAGACGATCGGCGGTCGAAGGACTGGTATCGAAGAGCAGGCGCTGGGCGTCGGCGGCGGTGATCGCCTTGCCGGTGTCGGCCGAAGCGGCCGCGGTGACGTCGGCCAGCGCGCCCGCGATGTCCGTCGGCCAGACCACGCGCTTCATCGGCACGCGGCGCGCGAGCGCTTCGCACAGCCCCCGGCGGACATCCGCGATGCCTTCGCCTTTCCAGGCGGACGTGAGGACCACGGGCACGCCGCCGAGCCGTCGCGACAGCAGATCGGCGTCGAGGCGCAGGCCTTGCTCCTTGGCGACGTCGGCCTGGTTGAGCACGATCACGACGGGCAGGCCCAGTTCGGCGACCTGCGAAGCAAGGAAGAGGTTGCGGAGCAGGTTGGTCGCGTCGACGACGAGCACCACGGCGTCGGGGCGGCGGTCGCCGGCGATGTTGCCGGAGAGGGCGTCGATGACGACTTGTTCGTCCGGCGAAGCCGCCGCGAGGGAGTAGAGGCCTGGCAGGTCGACGAGCTCGACCTTCTGGCCGTCACCGAGGTCACACGTGCCGGACTTGCGGGCGACGGTGACGCCGGGGTAATTGCCGACGCGCTGACGCAGCCCGGTCAGCGCGTTGAAGAGGGTCGACTTGCCGGTGTTGGGATTACCGACGAGCGCGACCAAGAGGCCTGCTTCAGGGGAGCTCACGGCTGGCGCGGTCGCTGGATGGGACAATCGGCGGAGACGTCGACGATGAGGTTTTCGGCCTCGGCCAGACGGAGGCTGACGACCTGGCCGCCGAACTCGATGGCCAAGGGGTCGCCCAGCGGCGCCTTACGGACGAGCTTCAAGACCATGCCCGGGAGGAGCCCCAAGGCCATCAGACGTTGATCCACCCCGCGCTCGGGATTGAGCGAGGCCAGCTTCCCGAATTGACCGGGCAGAAGTTGGGATAGCGGGGTCACGCTAATTGAGATTGAGTCTCAAAAATAGGCCTCCTCCCCCCTTTGTCAACGCGGAGCCTCATTCTATCAGGGATTCGTTTACGACTGCCCCTCCGCCGCCCGCCGCCTTATAACGCCCTCGATGCACGAGCTGACCCCAGACGTCGAATCCCCGGCCCGGCATACCGAGCGGGATCACGGGGGCATCGGGGGGCACCCCCGGGGACTGAGCATGCTGTTCTATGCCGAGATGTGGGAGCGGTTCTCCTACTACGGCATGCGGGCGCTCCTGCTCCTGTTCATGATCACTCCGCTGGCGATGGGCGGACTCGGGTTCGACCAGAAGTTCGCGGCGCAGGTCTACGGCAATTACACCATGGCGAGCTACATGGTCTGCATCCTCGGGGGCTACCTGGCGGACAACTTCATCGGCGCACGGCGGGCGGTCCTCGTCGGCGGCCTGATCATCACCGCCGGCCACTACTCCCTGGCGTTCGACTCCCTCCCGACTTTCTACGCCGGCCTGATCCTGATCGCGCTCGGCACCGGCCTGCTCAAGCCGAGCATCAGCACGCTGGTCGGCGGGCTCTACTCGCACGGCGACACGCGACGCGACGCCGGCTTCTCGCTGTTCTACATGGGCATCAACCTAGGTGCGTTCGCCGCGCCGCTGGTGGTCGGCTGGCTCGCGCAGAGCGAAGCCTTCCGCGCGACGCTGACCGGCTGGGGACTTGACCCGACGCACAGCTGGCACTGGGGCTTCGGCGCGGCGGGCATCGGCATGACCTTCGGCATGATCGTCTACCTGCGCCGGCTGCACTGGCTTTCGCACATCGGTCATGCGCCTGCGCCGGACATGCCCCGACCGTGGGGCGGACTCACGCTGGTGACGCTTGGCACCGCCGGCCTGCTCGCCGTCATGATCGCCTCGGACTACGTCGCGTGGATCAACCCCGTCGTCTACGCCTTGCC
Source organism: Verrucomicrobiota bacterium (assembly GCA_041176065.1). GTDB lineage: Bacteria > Verrucomicrobiota > Verrucomicrobiia > Opitutales > UBA953 > UBA953. Next base: position 7,872 of record JBEDDU010000256.1, read on the forward strand.
GGTCGCCGGCATCATCTGGTTCGGCGTCGTACGACGAGACGAAGACAGCCATCGCATCGCCGCGATCCTGGTCTTCTTCGTGTGCGCCATCCTCTTCTGGGCGATCTTCGAACAGGCGGGCTCGTCGCTGACCCTGTTCGCCGACGAGCTCACCCGCAACGAACTGCTCGGCTTCGCCTTCCCGTCGTCGTGGTTCCAATCGGTGAACTCGCTCTTCATCCTCGCGCTCGCCCCGCTGTTCGCGTGGCTCTGGGTCCGCCTGCGCGAACGACAACCGTCGATGCCGATGAAATTCGTCTGGGGTCTCGTCTGCCTCGGGCTCTCCTTCGCCCTGCTCGTCCCGGCGGCGAAGCTCACCGCCGAAGGCAAGGTCAGCCCCTGGTGGCTGATCGCGGTCTACTTCCTCCAGACCGTCGGGGAGCTCTGCCTCAGCCCCGTCGGCCTGAGCGCCATGACCAAGCTCGCGCCGGCGAAGCTGGCCGGACTCGTGATGGGCGTCTGGTTCCTCGGCACCGCGCTGGGGAACAAGCTCGCCGGCGTGGTCGCGGCGGAGTTCAACGCCCAGGACCCGCAGGCGCTCGCGCACTTCTTCTGGCAGCAGGCCCTGCTCGTCGGCGGCCTGACCGTGCTGCTCCTCGTGCTCGTACCGTGGGTCCGTCGCCTGACCGGCGAACATACGCATGACGATGACTGAACCGTCCGCAGGAGAAGTTCGCGACGAACAGGACGGAGCCCGCGTTCTGCGGGTGGTCGGATGGCTCGGAATTGTCTTCCTGGGCATCTGGACCCTCTGGTGCGCATCTTACCACGCTTGCAGCGTGATCACGACGGGGGAAGTCGTCGCCGTCAGGCGGGTCATCGAACGCAGACATCGAGGTCGACCGTATACCGCCACCTACATCAAGGTAAGTTACCGAGACCAAGCCGGCGTCCCGCAGCAGATCGAGGCGACGACCTGGCAGGCGCAGCCGGGCGATGCGCGGATCATCCGCTATCCTTCGTTCCAGCCAGCCAACGGGCGGATCGACAAAGGCGCTTGGGCAATCTGGAAGCCGTGCGTGTTCGCCTGGCTGATCTTCGGGTGCATCTTCGGCGCGGCCACCTACGCCCGCTTCTCGATCCGTGAGCTGGAGGTCGGAACTGCCGCTCGCTCCCGCGAAGCCGCCCGCTGACATGGCTACTGATATCGCCAAGATGAACGAGCGCTGGAAGAAGGGGTGCCTGCTCGTCTTCGTCGCGGCGCTCTGGCTTTTCCATATCACGACGGCCGGGTGGTTCGTCGCGCACAGCGAACCGACCGAAGCCGTGGTGCTGAAGCGGGAGGAGCGTCTGCTCCCGGGCAAGCGCAACGGCTGGGCGAACCTGCAAGTCTCCTATGTCCGGGCCGACGGAAAGACGGACGTCACGACGGTCAGGTGGCGCGTCACGACGGCGCCGACCGGGACGAAGATTCCGGTCTGGCGCGCCCGGTCCGGCCTGATCGAGGTCGGCCCGGCGAGCTGGGCCGAAGCCTTCTACGTCGAGACGTTATTGGGATATCTCGCCCTCTTCATCGGGACCCTGCTAGGCGGCTACCTCGGCTTCGCCAAACTGAAGGCCCGCCTCAAGCGGAAGCCCTGACCCTCAGAGCTCGGCCTGCACGCGCACCGAGACCGGACAGTGGTCGGAGCCGGTGACCTTGTCGTGGATGTCCGGCTGCGAATACTTCAGGCCGTCGGAGGTGAGGCAGTAATCGAGACGCCAGCCGATGTTCCGGGCACGGATGCCGGGGCGATACGACCACCAGCTGTAACGCTGCGCGAGCGTCGGGTTCTGGGCGCGGAAGGTATCCGTGAAGCCGTGGTCGTCCAGCAGCTGGCCGAAGGACTCGCGTTCCTCGTCCGTGAAGCCGGCGTTGCGGCGGTTCGAGGCGGGATTAGCCAGGTCGATCTCGGCGTGCGCGACGTTGAGGTCGCCGCAGACGACGACGGGCTTCTTCTTCGCGAGGCGGGCGAGGTACTTGCGGAAGTCGGCGTCCCACTGGAGACGGTAGTCGAGGCGCTCGAGCTCGCGCTGTGAATTCGGGACGTAGGCGCTGACGACGAAGAGGCCGTTGAACTCCGCCGTGACGACGCGCCCTTCGGGCGGATGGTCGCCCGGGAAGTCGGTGGCGACGGAAAGCGGGGCGCGCTTGGAAAGCACCGCGGTGCCGGAGTAGCCCTTCTTCTCGGCCTCGTGCCAGAACTGATGCGGGAAGGCGAGGCCGAGGGTCGAAGCGACGGCGGTCTCGCACTTGGTCTCCTGCAGGCAGAGCACGTCCGGGTCGGCGGACGCGATGAACTCGCCGAGCCCCTTGCCGAGCGCCGAACGGACGCCGTTGACGTTCCAGGAAAAGATCTTCGCGTGACTCACGGGCGGATCACTTGAAGAGCTGGTTCATCTTCCGGTCGAGGTCCTTGCCCTTTTCTTCGGCCTTGGCGGCTTCAGGCGACGTCGGCGCCGGAGCAACAACGGGCTGAGGGACGACGGCGGGAGCAACGGCGGCAGGAGCCGCAGCTGAAGGGGCTGGCGTCGGGCTGGCCGCCGGGGCCGCGGGCGCGGGCGTCGCCTCCGGCTCGGGAGCCTTGCGGCCATAGAGCACATCGATGCGCTGCGCGAGGGTGAGCGGACCTTTCGGCACGACGGCGACCGGGGCCGGGGCGGCGGCGACCGGGGCGACAGGTGCGGGCTCCGCCGCGGGCGCGGCGGCGGGATAAGGGGAGTCGAACTTGGTGCCCTTGGCCACGAGTTCGGTGACGCGCTTGCCGAGTTCGGCGGCGAAATCCGTGGCCGTGCTGGCGATCTCGAACTTCGCGCCCTTCGCACGCACTTCGAGCTGGCCGTTGGCCAGGACGCGCGTGAGCTGCAACACCGCGCCGGTTTCAAGCGCCAGATCCTGGGGCTTCTGTCCTTCGACGACCACGGCCACCGTCGTGGGCTTCTTCACCGTGACGGCGGTCGGCCAGAGGACGAGGTGACGGGAGATCGCGGCGAAATCGAGCGTCGGCTCGGCGGAGGAGCCGGCGGCCGCAGGAGCCGTCGGAGCAGCCGACGCGGCCGGGGCGTGCTTGACCGCGACGGTCGTGGCCGGGGCCGGAGCAGCTGCCTTGGCCGGAGTCGGCGTCGGGGCGGGCGCCGCCGGAGCCGGCGTCGAAGTCGCGACGCGGCTGCCGAGGTCGAGCGGCTTGACCGCCGTATCACCACGCCGGACGTCCACCTGGAAGCTCGGCGTCAGGAACAGGATGCCTGCGGCGCCGGCGAGGGCGCCGAAGAGGAAGAGGAGCAGGCCTCGAAAGAAAGCAGCCATGGTTGTTGCGGCGCGGTCTGGTAAAGATTCACGCATGGCCGGATCAGGAGCCGGCCTTGATCTCGATCACATCGTGCGGGGCGGCTTCGCGCTGGCCCGCAGGGGTGACGCGGATGTAACGCGCGCGCTTGCGGTGCTCGGCGAGGTTGGCGGCGCCGAGGTAGCCGAGGCCGCTCTGGATGCCGCCGGCGAGGGTGCCGAGGACCTGGTCGACCGTGCCGGAGACTTCCTTGAGGGCTTCGATGCCTTCGGCGGCGACCTTGCTGAACTTGCCGCTGGAGGAATGTCCGTAGCGCGCGGCCGACCCCTTGCGCATGGCTTCGTGCGAACCCATGCCGCGGTATTCCTTATAGGTCTTGCCGTTGATCTCCATCAGCTTGCCCGGGGCTTCGCGCGAACCGGCGAGGAGGCCGCCGAGGATGACCGCGTCGGCGAGCGTGAGCGCCTTGACGATGTCGCCGCTCTTGGTGATGCCGCCGTCGGCGAGGATCCGGACGCCCTTCTTGGCGGCGGCGCGGGAGGCGACGTAGAGCGCGGTGAGCTGCGGGATGCCGACGCCCGCGACGATGCGGGTCGTGCAGATGGAGCCGGGGCCCTGGCCGATCTTGACCGTGTCGGCGCCGGCGGCCGCGAGGAACTCGACGCCTTCGCCGCTGGTCACGTTGCCGGCGATGAGGGTGAGGCCTTTGTGGGACTTGCGCAGAAGCCGGAGCGCATCACCCACGCCCTTGGTGTGGCCGTGGGCCGTCGAGATCGCGAGGGCGTCGGCGCCCTCGTCGACCAGCGCGCCGACGTGGGCGAGCAGGCGGTTACGGTCGATCTCGCCGTCGGCCGTGCGGGGGACCGAGACGGCGACGCCCACGCGGAGACGGAAGTCGGCGTCGCGGGTCGGACGGACGTGCGCGCGGGATTCCTCGGAGATGCGCTCGATGTCGCTGAGCGTGAACAGGCCGCGGAGGCGGTTCTTGGCGTCGACGACGAGGAGCTTGTTCTGGCCGACGTGGTCGGAGAACTTGCGGTCGGCGGTGGCGATGGGGTCCTTCCCCAGGTCCTTCTCGGCGACGGTGAAGACCTTGTCGCGCGGGATCATGACGGCGACGACCTTGCGCTGGCCGTGGCGCTCCTTGACGGCGCTGCCGGGCAGGAGGCCGAGGAGCGTGCCGTCCTGGGCGGTGACGGGGAAGGTGCTGAAGGCGAGGCCGTCGCGCTCGATGCGGGCGAGGACTTCGGCGATGGTGTCGTCGGCCGAGACGACGGCGGGGTCGCCGATCATGCCGTGGATGTGATTCTTGACCCGGCGCACCTCGGCGACCTGGTCGGCCTCCCCCATGTTATAATGCAGGAGTCCGAGGCCGCCGTTGAGGGCCATCGCGATGGCCATGCGGTGTTCGGTGACCGTATCCATGTCGGAGGACACGATCGGCAGGGAAAGCGGGAGGGCGTCGGAGAGGGCCGAGTCGAGGCGGGTCATCCGGGGCAGGACCTCGGAGTAACGGGTGGCCAGGGAGACGTCGTCATACGTCAGGCCGAGTCCGGCGTTGGCGGGGAAGAAGTCGTCCGCGGACAGATAGAAGCGTTCGTCGAGGGAAACGCGGCCCTTGGATTTCGAGGAGGCCATGAGTGGTCGGTTTCCCCAAAGGGTGTTAGGTACCCCCCCGCAGGGTGGCAAATTGATTTTGCGGGTTTGTCCGTATTGCCGTCTATTGGTCCCATGACCGGCGGCTTTTTCGACTTCAAACGTGTCCGTCGCCGACTCCGCTCGACGGTGGTGACCGGGGCCGGCGCGGTGGACAGCGTGGACCGCATCCTCCTGCGCACGCAGTCCGACCAAGGGACGGGTTACGGAGAGATCGCTCCTTGGCCGGGCTTCCCGACCGAGACGATCGACCAGTCCTTGGAATTCCTTCGCTCCGCCCAAGGCAACCTGCCCCACCTGCTTGCCGCCGTGGCCGCTTCGCCGTCTCCCCTGCCGTGCCTCTCCGCCGCGCTTTCGAGCTGCCGTCACTGGGAGAAGATCGCGAGCTACGGAGGCAGCCATGACTGCGCGGGCCTGCTGACCTTATCCGTCTTGGAGACCGACGCGAAAATCGCCGCCGGCTTCCGCACCCTGAAGATCAAGATTTCACCCGAGACGTCCGAAGAATCGATCCGCGGAGCGCTGGCGCGTTTCCCCGGCCGGCTCCGGCTCGATGCCAACGGCTCGCTCGACCTGCAGACGGCGCGTCGCTGGACGGAGTTCGCGCGCACGCAGGAGAAAGTGGAATTCCTCGAACAGCCTCTTCCCGTCGGACATCCGGGTTATGCTTCGCTGGGTCCGGACAAGGTCGCCCTCGACGAATCCTTCCTCACGCCGGGAGGCGTCGACTGGGCGGGGACCGTCGTCGTGAAACCGCTGCTCGCCGGCGACTGGGACGAATTGCTCGCCTGGCGCAAGGTTCATGAAGGCGGCGTCGTCTATTCCTCGTGCTTCGAAACCGCGATCGGACGGCAAGGCGCGCTCTGGCTGGCGGCGCAGGATCCGGCGGCCGGCACGGTCGGCTTCGACACGCTCGGTCGATTTGAAAACGACGGGCGCGACCGCCACGCAGCGGGCCCGACGGCCGCCGGGATCCCCGGCTACGACTGGACGAACTTCTGGCAGGAACTCACATGAGCGCCGTCGCGGTCTTCCATGCGGACCACGCGGAACACCTGCGCGAGGCGCTGCGCGCGCACGACGCCGGCCTGCCGGTCTTCCTCGGCAACCCGCATTGGGCCGAGGCCGAACGCGCGGAAGCCGGGCGGCAGCTCCCGCGGGGCACGCTGATCATCGGGACGACGCTCGAGGGGCGCGGACTCGGCACCTGCGACTGGCCCTTGAACTGGCGCGGACGCGTGATGATCCCCACCGGCGGCACCGGCGGAAAGGTGAAGTTCGTCATCCACTCCGCGGAGACGCTCCGCGCCGCCGCTTTCGCCCTGCGCGACGCATTGGTCGTGCGAGGTCTTTCGCCCATCCTGCATGGCGTGACGTGCACGCCGCCCTGGCATGTCAGCGGCTTCATGCCCGCCGTCCGCGCGCGCCTCACGGGCGGACGTCATGTCGTCATCGACGGACGCTTCCGCGAAGAGAGCGCCCTGCCCTCCGTCGGCCTGCCTGCGGATGGCACCAAGATCATCTCGCTCGTGCCCGCGCAGCTCTCCCGCCTCCTCGCGCGCGCGGACGGCGATGCGTGGCTGCGCGGCTTCGACGTCATCCTGCTCGGCGGATCGGCGGTGCCGGCGCCGGTGCTCGCGGAGATCCGGGCTCGGCGCCTGCCCGTCTTCCTCACCTATGGCGCGACCGAGACCGCGGCGGCATGCGCGCTCTGTCCGCCGGAGAAAATCTGGGACGGCGAATCCGTCCGCGGCGCGCCTTTGCCCGGCGTACGTTTCACGACGGACGCCGAAGGCATCGTCTCGATCGCGACGGCTTGGCTCGGACTCGGTGTCTGGCCCGACGGCCCGCTGACGCATCCTTGGGTCAGCGGCGACCGCGGCGACGTGGCCGCGGATGGCAGCGTGAAGATCTCCGGCCGCGCGGATCGCGTGATCGTGACCGGCGGAGAAAAGGTCGACGCCGCGCGCGTCGAACAGGTTTTGCTCGCCACGGGGCTGGTCCGCGAAGCGCTCGTGCTCGGGATGGCCGACGCCACCTGGGGCGAAGTCGTCACCGCCTGCGTCGTCGCCGGACCCGAGACCGAAGCCGCCTTGCGCAAGGCCTGCGAGACGCTGGAACCCGCGGCGAGGCCGCGACGTTATGTCTTCGTGCCCGTCATGCCGACGAACGCGAGCGGCAAGCCGGACCGGGCGGCGATCGCGAAGCTGACCGCTTAGGCGCGGACGGCTTGCCAGACGCGCAGGCAGGATTCCACGAGGGCGGGGAATTCCGCGAGGGGCACCTGCGATGGGCCGTCGGAGATCGCCTTCTTCGGGTCCGGATGCGTCTCCATGAAGAGACCATCGGCGCCGGCGGCGAGGGCCGCCTTGGCGAGGACCGGGACGTATTCGCGCTGGCCGCCGGAAGAGCCGCCCGCGGCGCCGGGAAGCTGCACCGCGTGGGTGGCGTCCATGATGGTCGGGTGACCGAAGCCGGCCATGATCGGGAAGGAGCGCATGTCGACGACCAGGTTCTGGTAGCCGAACGTAGTGCCGCGGTCGGTCTGCCAGATCTCGGCGGCCTTGGCGCCTTCGAGCTTGTCGACGACGAAACGCATCTCGAACGGCGAGAGGAACTGGCCCTTCTTGACGTTGACGACCTTGCCGGTCTTGGCCGCCGCCACGAGGAGGTCGGTCTGGCGGCACATGAACGCCGGGACCTGCAGCACGTCGACGACCTTGCCGACGGCTTCGCACTGCTCGGGGCCGTGGATGTCGGTGAGCACCTTGAAGCCGTAGTCCTTCTTCACCATCGCGAGGAGATCGAGGCCGGCCTGCATGCCGGGGCCGCGGTCGCCGGAGAGCGAGGTGCGGTTAGCCTTGTCGTAGGAACCCTTGAAGATGATGTTCAGCTCCGGATGGCGGGCGGCCAGGGCCTTGAGCTCCGTGGCGACGGTCCGGCAGTTGGACTCCGATTCGAGGGAGCAAGGTCCGGCGATCAGGAGCAGACGGCGCTTATCGTGCAGCATGCGGCACGATAGGACGGGCGGAGCCCGCAGGGCGAGCCGTAAGGAGCGCTCAGCGGCCGAGCCAGCGGAGCACTTCGGTCAGCGGGCGCGTGTTGAGCACCTGCTCCGGCGTCAGCCAGCCCTTGCGGGCGATGCGCACGCCGTGGGCGGCGAAGGCCAGCTGCCCGGTGTCGTGGGCGTCGGGATTGATGGAGCAGAGCACGCCCTTCTCGGCGGCGCGGCGCCACCAGCGCCAGTCGAGGTCGAGGCGCCACGGGTTGGCGTTGAGCTCGATGATCGTGTCGTTGGCCGCGGCGGCGTCGATGACCTTGGCGATGTCCACCTCGTAGGGCTCGCGCTTGTTGAGCAGGCGGCCGGTGAGGTGGCCGATCATGTCCACGTGCTCGTTCTCGATGGCCTTGATGATGCGCGCCGTCTGGGCCTCGCGGTCCAAGGTGAAGAGGTTGTGGACCGAGGCCACGACGAAGTCCAGGCGGCCGAGGACATCGTCCGTGAAATCGAGGGCGCCGTCCTTGAGGATGTCGACCTCGCTGCCGGCGAGCACGCGCACGCGATACTTCTCCGAAGCGTTGAGCTTGGCGATGTCCTCGAGCTGCTTCGCGAGGCGGGCCTCGTCGAGGCCGCCGGCCTGGAAGCTGGATTTCGAGTGGTCGGAGATGCCGAGGTATTCCCATCCGTGGGCTTCGGCCGCGGCGGCCATCTGGTCGAGCGTGTGGTCGCCGTCGGACTCCGTGGTGTGGTTATGGAAGACGCCGCGCAGGTCGGCGAACTGGACGAGCTGCGGGAGCTTGCCCGCCTCGGCGGCGTCGATCTCACCGTTGCCTTCGCGCAGTTCCGGCGGGATCCACGGGAGGCCGAGCGCGCGGAAGACCTCTTCTTCGCTGTCCGCGCCGGGCGCAGGGGTCTTTTCGTCGACGGACTTGAAGCCCCACTCGCTCATGCTGAGGCCGCGGCCGAGCGCGCGGTGGCGCATGGCGACGTTGTGCTCCTTGGAGCCGGTGAAGTGATGAAGCGCGAAATAGAACTGTTCGGCCGGGACGACGCGGAGGTCGGCCTGAAGTCCGTTCTCGAAACGCACGCTGGACTTCGTCTCGCCGTGGGCGGTGACCTCCTTCACGCCGGGATAGGCGACGAACCAGTCCATGATCGGCTTCGCTTCGGAAGAGGCCACGAGGAAGTCGAGGTCGCCGACCGTCTCGCGGGCGCGGCGGAGCGAGCCGGCGGATTCGGCGAGCGAGACCTGCGGGAGCGCGCGGAGTCCCGCGAGGATCGGCTCGGCGATGGCGGCCGCCTCGTACCAGCGGTGGCGCTTGCCGTAGGCGATGCGGTTCTTGATGCCCTCGAGGATCTTCTCCTGCGTCTTCGCGCCGAAGCCCTTCAGCTCGGCGACGGCGCCGGCTTCGCAGACCTCCTTGAGCTTCGCGAGGTCCTCGACGGCGAGCTGCGTCCAGAGCGCGCGGACCTTCTTCGGTCCGAGGCCGGGGATCTGCATGACCTCGAGGAGGCCGGCGGGGATGGAAGCCTTGAGCTTCTGGTGGAACGGCAGGACGCCGTCGCGACGGAGCGTCGTGATCTTGTCGACGAGCGCTTCGCCCAGGCCGGGGATGTCGGCCAGCTTGCCGCTGTCGATCAGCTCGCCGAGGTCTTCGGTGAGGTTCTCGAGGATGCGGGCGCCGGCGGAGTAGGCGCGGATCTTGAACGGGTTCTCGCCCGTCAGCTCCATGAAGGTGGCGATCTCGTCGAGGACGCCCGCGATGTCGTTCTTCTCCATCACGGACGGCGGGCCTTCTCGGCGAGGTAGATGGACTGCAAGGCGGCGAAATCCGCCTCGCGGCTGCCGCTCTCGATCACGTGCTGATAGGAGCCCGCGTGCCGGAGTTCCTCTTCGGCGGCGGCGACGCGACGGTCGATCTCATCGGCCGGGTCGGTGCCGCGGCCCGTGAGGCGGCGGCGGAGTTCGGCGCGGTCGCTGACGCGGATGAAGACCGTGACGAGGGCGGCGGCGAGACGCGGGTCGGCGGCGCCCTTGGCGCGGATCGTGGCGGCGCCCTGGACGTCGACGTTCAAGAGCGCGTCGAAACCCGCGCCGAGATGCGTGGCGACGTCAGCCGCCCGCGGACCGTAAAGATTGCCATGCACATGCGCGTGCTCGAGGAAGACGCCGGCGGCGACCTGTGCTTCGAAGCTCGCGCGGGTCAGGAAGTGGTAGTCGACGCCGTCGGCTTCGCCGGGACGCGGGGCGCGCGTGGTGCACGTGATCACGCGACGGATCGCCTGCGGATAGGCCTCGGTCAGGCGGGAGCAGAGCGTGGTCTTGCCGCTGCCGGCGGGGCCCGAGACGACGATGAGGAGCGCGCGGCTCACGGGAGAAGGAAAGACTGCGCCACGCAGGCGGCGCCAAGGAGCAGGCTCAGGCCGCCCACCGCGTAACGGCGGCCGGAAGTGGCGAGGACCCAATCGCACTGGCGGCCGAAGACGGGCGGCGAGCAGGCCCACCAGAAGCCGAAGAGCACCAGCACGCCGTAGCTGACCGACGCGTCCAGCAGGCTGTGCGGCAGCTGGCGGTAACCCGCGTCGAGCGTGGCGCGGGCGGTGAAAAGCATCAGCGCGCCGAGCGCGCGGACCGACAGGAGGT
>JBEDDU010000257.1:0-4374 GCA_041176065.1 Verrucomicrobiota bacterium
GTGTGGGCCACGCCCGCAAGGGAGGACTAAGGCTCCGATTGGCAAGCGGGCGGGCTAATCCCGTTGCCACCCTGCGGCCCTTACCCACATTCAGGGTATGGGAAAGTTCGCCCAAGTCGCGCTGATGGTGGCTCAGTTCGTGGCGGCTATCATCGGCATCTGCTTCGGAGGCGGCACGATACCCGACCTGGTCACCGCCGAGGGAACCGATGAAGTCGCCCGCGGCCACCGTGCGATGGCCATGCTCGGCGCCATGTTCGTCGGACTCTCCATCCTATTCGTGCCGTTAGCCATCGACCTCTTTTATCGTCCGTTCATGGACATGTTCGGCCTCACGGCCATCCTTCTGGCCGCGTTTGCGGCTCCGTTCCTGATCTACCTCCCGCTCAATCGACGCATCACCCGACTCGAACGAGAACGCGCCGAAGCGGCGAAGGCGTCCGCCAAGGAATCCTGAGCGGCGGTTTGCGCCTTCGACCGGTCCCGACTCCTTGGCCCTATGCGCGGAGTGAAGAAAGCCGACTTGCCGACCAAAATCTGTCCGACCTGCCAAAGGCCGTTCAGCTGGCGCAAGAAGTGGGAGCGCTGCTGGGCGGAAGTCCGCTTCTGCAGCGACGCCTGCCGCCGAGGCACGCCACGCGGGAAGGCGCAAAAAAGCCCGGGGTCACCGGGCTGATCAGAAACCTCGGGCCCTCCGGCCCTCTGTTCCTCCTGTCCCCGCTTACTTAGGTCCGCCCTGACGACGGGTGCCCGGACGACCGAACGGGCGATAGTTGCCCTGGGAGGCGCGATAGCCGCCGTGGCGACCCCCCTGCGGGCGGCCTTCGCGTTCGCTGTGATGGGCGCCGGCCCGGGGATCCTGGTAGCGCTGGAAATCTTCCGGGGTGCGGGCCGGGGCCTGCTGGGTGTAATCGAAACCGGGCAGCTTGCCGCAGTGAAGGTGCTTGCCGACGATGCGCTCGAGGCGACGGAGCTCACCGAGGTCTTCGCGGGTGACGAAGGTGATGGCGGTGCCGGTGGCGAGGGCGCGGCCGGTGCGGCCGATGCGGTGGACGTAGTCCTCGAGCTGGTCGGGGAAGTCGAAGTTGAAGACGTGCGTGATGCCGTCGACGTCGATGCCGCGCGAGGCGATGTCGGTGGCGACGAGGACGCGGATCTCGCCGTTCTTGAAGGCCTGCAAGGCGCGCTGACGCTGGCTCTGCGAGCGGTTGGCGTGGATGGCGGCGCAGCTGATGTCCTCGCCTTGGAGCTTGCGGCAGATGCGGTCGGCGCCGTGCTTGGTGCGCGCGAAGACGAGGACCATCTTGAGGGCCTCGTCCTTGAGGAGATGGTGCAGCATCACCTGCTTGAGCGCGCCCGGGCACTCATAGAGCAGCTGGGTGACGGTCTCGGCGGGATTGGAGCGGCGGCCGACCTCGATGAGGGCGGGGTTGCGCTGGTACTGCTTGGTGAGGGTCTCGATCTCGCGGGAGAGCGTGGCGGAGAACATCAGGGTCTGGCGTTCCTTGGGGAGCGCGCGGACGATGGTGTTGATCGCGGGCAGGAAGCCCATGTCGAGCATGCGGTCGGCTTCGTCGAGGACGAGGTATTCGACGGCGGAGAAGTCACCATGCCCCTGGCCGCCGAGGTCGAGGAGACGACCCGGGGTGGCGATGAGGAAATCGCAGCCGCGACGGAGGGCGGCGATCTGCGGACGCTCGGAGACGCCTCCGTAGCAGGTGGCGACGGTCGCGCCGGCGTAGCGGGAATAGGCGGCGACATTCTCGGCGATCTGGACGACGAGCTCACGGGTCGGGGCCAGGATCAGGCAACGGACCTTGCCCTGGTGGGCGCCGGACTTGGTGCGGACCAGTTTGGTCAGCAAAGGCAGGGTGAACGCGGCGGTCTTACCGGTGCCCGTCTGGGCGACACCGATGACATCCTGCCCCTCGATGATGGTCGGAATGGAAGCCTTCTGGATAGGCGTCGGTTCCGTGTAGCCCTGATCGGCCACGGCTTTGAGGATGGAGGCGTCGAGGCCTAAGGATTCAAACGACATTGACGCAAAGTGAGTAGAGGAAACGGAAAGGGCGAGAAGAATAGGGAATGAGTAAGGGCCAGGGCTAGAGCCGGGGCTAGGGCTGGTTTTCGAAAGAAACAGCTTCATCGGCATCACTTCATCCTCCCGAACTGCATCTCCTTGCATCGAAGACTAGCCCCCAGCCCAAGCCCTGACTCTAGCCCTGAGCAGGCCTTGGCCTGCTCAGAACGATTGCACTCCGCCCTGCCCTGACACATATCAATGCCACCCGAACCCGCATGACGACCAAGCAACCCGACGGCTGGAGCTCGAAATTAGGCGTGATCATGGCGGTGGCCGGCAGCGCGGTCGGCCTCGGCAACTTCCTCCGCTTCCCCGGACTGGTCGCCGACAAGGAGACCGGCGGCGGCGCCTTCCTCATCGCCTACTTCATCTCCCTCCTGATCGTCGGCCTGCCGATCTGCTGGGTCGAATGGACGCTCGGACGCTTCGGCGGCACCCAAGGCTTCAACTCCTCGCCGGGCATCTTCCATGCGATCGTCCGAAAGCCGTGGGGCAAGTACGTCGGCCTTCTCGGATTCATCATCCCGGTCGGGGTCTACTTCTATTACGTCGTCATCGAGTCCTGGTGCCTCGGCTATGCCTGGAACAGTTTCAGCGGCGGCCTCGACCTCGGGAAAGATCCGGCGGCTTACGCCGCGGCGTTCGCCGGGTTCACCGGACAGCAGGCCGACGGGGCCATCCTCGCCTTCGGCAAACCCTTCTGCTTCTTCCTCGGCGTCTTCATCCTGAACTTCGTCATCATCTACCGGGGCATCTCCCAGGGCATCGAGTTCGTCTGCAAATGGGGCATGCCGGTCCTGATCGTCATCGCGCTCGTCCTGCTCGCCCGGGTGATGACGCTCGGCACGCCCGACCCTGCGAAGCCGGAACTCAGCGTCTGGAACGGCCTCGGCTACATGTGGAATCCGCATGACATCGGCAAGGGCCTGTCCAACCCGGCCGTCTGGCTCAAGGCGGCCTCGCAGGTGTTCTTCACGCTCTCCGTCGGCTTCGGCGTGATCATCACCTACGCCAGCTACCTGAAGAAGCAGGACGACGTCGTCCTGAGCGGCCTCACCGCCACCGCCGCCAACGAGTTCTGCGAGGTCGGCCTCGGCGGCCTGATCACCGTGCCCGCCGCGTTCGCCTTCCTCGGCGCCTCGGCCGTCGCGGGCGGCACCTTCGCCCTGGGCTTCAACGTGCTGCCCCAGATCTTCGCCGGCATGCCCTTCGGCCACCTCTTCGGCGGCCTGTTCTTCAGCCTGCTGTTCATCGCGGCCGTGACGTCTTCGCTCTCGATGCTGCAACCCGGGATCGCCTTCCTCGAAGAAGGTCTCGGCCTGGACCGCCGCGGCTCCGTCGCCCTGCTCGGCCTGATCACGGCCGTCGGCTGCACGCTGGTCGTCTATTTCAGCGCGGGCCTGAAGGCGCTCTCGACGGTCGATTTCTGGATCGGTGACATCGGCATCTTTCTCCAAGGCACCCTGCTCATCTACATCTTCAATTTCGCCTTCGGCACCGAACGCGGCTGGGAGGAGGCGCACCAAGGCTCCGAGCTCCGGATCCCCAGGCTCTATAAGTTCGTCCTCCGCTGGGTCTCCCCGGCCTTCCTGACCGCGGTCTTCCTGATGTTCGTGCTCAAGAACGTCGCCGGCTGGAACCTCTCCTTCGCGGCGCCGGCCTTCCCGCCGACGGCCCCCCTCCTCGACCTCGTCGGCGGACCCGGCCACCCCGCCAGCGGCGTCGCCCGCCTGACGGCCTTCTTCCTGTTGCTCTTCGCCGCCTTCGCGGCGCTGATGATCCATCGCGCCGGCAGGCGCTGGGACGCCCGCTGAAACTCTCACCGCCATGACCACCTCCGGCCTCCTCTTCATGCTCCTCTCCGTGGGAGCGGTGACCACGCTCTTCGTCTGGTGCCTCGTCAAGGTCCTCTCCGCGAAGAAGCCGCCCGAACACCTTGCCCACGTCGAGCCGGTCGAGACCAAGGACCTCGACCGTCGCTGAGCCGGACTACTTCTTGCCGGGAAGCAGCTCCTGGCGCGTGGCGATGGGGACGTAGCCGACTTCAAGCCCCTTGGGCGGGGTCAGGACGAGCGCGGGGTCGATCGCGGCGAGCTTGCCGACGGTCGGCGGCGGCAGGTAGTCGCGGTCCTTGGTCCAGGAGCGATGCAGCTTCTCGACCTTGGCCTGCAACGCTTCGCGCTCGGCCGGCGTGAGGTCGGCGTTGAGCAAGGCGGGCTGGTCGGCGAAGCGATACCAGTAGTAGGTCACGACGCTGCCGTCGCCGAGGAAGGCCTGGAACGGTCCGGCCT
>JBEDDU010000258.1:0-5642 GCA_041176065.1 Verrucomicrobiota bacterium
GACCGCGGACACGGCCAGGTGCCTTGGCCGCAGCTGCTGATGCGCGTCTCGGATTTCTATCACCGCAACAAGTCCGAGCTCGCCGCCAACGCCGACGCCATCGCGCAGAACCTGACCCACCTGACCCGCGCTCCGGATGCGGACGGCAGCGCGCCCTCGCCGGACGACCTCGTGGCCGCCGCCCGTCGGATCAGCGAGCAGCACGACGACACCTTCGGCGGTTTCGGCGCCGCGCCGAAGTTTCCGTCTCCGCACACGCTCAACCTGCTGCTCGGACTGCGGGGCGCCGCGACCGTCGAAGCCGACCGCGCCCTCGCGACGCGCATCGACGCCGGCCTGACCATCACGCTCGGCGCCATGGCCCGCGGCGGCCTCTTCGACCAGGTCGGCGGCGGCTTCCATCGCTACTGCGTCGACCGCGACTGGACGGTGCCGCACTTCGAGAAGATGCTGTATGACAACGCCCAGCTCATCGGCACCTACGCCGAAGCCTGGGCGCGTTACCGCGATCCGCTCCACGCCGATGTCTGCGCCGAGACGGTCGACTGGCTGCTGCGCGAGATGCGCACCGCCAACGGGCTGTTCGCCGCCTCGCTCGACGCCGACACCGACCACCACGAAGGCACGACGTACGTCTGGACGGCCCCGGAAGTGGCCGCCGCGCTGGGCGACGAAGCCTTCCCGTTCGCGCAGGCCTATGGTCTCTCGGACAAGGGCAACTTCGAAGGGAAGAACATCCCGAAGCTCAAGGGCGACCATGCGGCGCGGAAACGTTTCGCCGCGGCCCGCGCCAAGCTCCTCGCGATCCGCGACCGCCGTCCGCAGCCCGCGCGCGACGACAAGAACCTGCTCAGCTGGAACGCCCTGCTCGTCGGCAACCTCGCCAAGGCCGGCTGGATCTTCGGCCGCAAGGACTGGGTCGAGCTCGCGCTCGAGACCGAGGCCGCGCTCTGGACCCGCTTCGCCCGCGAAGACGGCGCCCGACTGCTCTCCGTCGCGCACGGCGACAAGACCACGCTCGACGGCAACCTCAGCGACTTCGCTTGGTTCGCCGAAGCCGAACTGAGCCTCGCCGCTTACGCGCCGTGGGCGCGCCCGGGGACGCCGCATCCTTACGCCGCCCGCGCCGAGAGCCTCCTGCACGCTTCGCTCCGACGCTTCGGCGATCCGCATGCCGTCGGCGCGTTCGTCGTGCCGGCCGAGCGCGCAGACCTCTCCGTCCGCCAGAAGGACTGGTTCGACAACGCGGTGCCCGCAGGCAATTCGTCCCTCCTGCATGGCTTCGGCCAGATCCAGATGCTTTCCGCCGACCCTCGCTGGGCGCGGGAGTTCGCCGACCTCTCGACCGCCTACGGCGGACTCTGCAAGAACGTCCCCAACGGCGTCGCCCATGCCTTGGACGGCATCGCCCGGTTCGCCCTCGGCCATGCGACGATCAAGGCCGTCGGCGGCTGGGACGAACTGCGCGACGCCCTGAACGGCGACGAACGGACCGGACCTCACGCCCGCCCTTACCGGCCTGTCTTCCTGCTGCCGACGCCCGAGCAGACCGGCTTCGCCGTCTGCGTAGGCCAGACCTGCCTCGCGCCCGTCCAGACCGCCCAGCAGGCCGCCGCGAGCCTCTGACGGCCAATCCGCTCTTGCCCGCCCCGAGGGGAGCAGGAACATCCTGACAGGCATGTCAGCCGACCCCCATTACGTCTACGGCCAAGGGCAGAGCTCACGCTCGAGCTACCCCATCCTGCTGGGGATGGTGACGGTCGAGGTGATCGGCTACCAGGAGCGTCGCTACCGCCCCAACTGGCGGCGGCTCGGCATGCTCTTGCCGATTTTCCTGCTGTTGCTCTGGGTGGCGCTGTCCGAGGCCAACTACTTCAAGGAGCGGTTCATGAACGGCATCCCGACGACGCGGCGGGCCGACATGTATCTCTACCTGCCGGACGCCCTCGCGAACTCGGCCGCCAACCTCTTCCTCGGCAAGGAACAGGCGCGGCTCCGCGAAAGGGCGAAGCTGCTGACGGCGAAGGATTCCTACGGCCGCTCCGCGCACCTCTACCGCAAGGGCGAATACTACGTGAGCGTCGCCAAGGCGGCGCTCGCGCGCCGCGACTACGCGGAGTTCTCCCGTTACATCGGCACGGGCGCGCAGCTCAGCCCCGCGAACCTCGAAGCCCAGCGTCTGTGCGCCGACCTGTTCTTCGCCTTCCAGCGTCCGCTCGACGCCTACCAGCTGCTCGAGGAGTCCCTCGTCTTCGCCAAGCAGGACCGCGAATACTTCCGCCAATACGTCCAGCGCTGCTTCATGCTGGATCAGGACGCGCGCCTCATCGCCACGGCGACGAAGCACCTGGCCGACCCCGAAGTGGCCGAAGAGATCCGCGCGGACCTCCGCCTCGCCGCCGCGCAGGCCCACTTCCTCCGGGGAGATTTCGCCGACGCCGCGACGCTCATCAAGGAACACCGTCTTGACCGGACCGCGGACGGTTACCTGCTCAACTGCCAGCTGCTCTGGGAAAGCGGCGACCGGACCGGGGCGCTGGCCGAGGTCGACGCCGCGCTGGCCCTCTTCCCCGCCGGCGTGCGCCTGCTCGAGATGAAGGCCCGCTGGCTCAAGGAAAGCGGCGAGTTCGCCCGGGCCAAGGACACCTTGGACCTCCTCGCCATCAGCCAACCCGGCCGTCCGGGTCCGCTGATCCAGTCGCTCTACCTGCTGCCCGGCGAAGAAGGCCGCGGACGCCGTGAGGCCTTGATCGAGAAGATCATCGCGACCTTCGGCACCCAGGAGCAGCCGATGCTGGACCTCGCCCGCTTCGGCAACGACACCTCGGACGTCGCGCTCACGGCCCGGCTCGCCAAGCTCGCGCTCGAACGCAAGTTCGGCAACCGCGTCCGCTTCGACCTCGTCCACGTGGAATGCCTGCTCAACGCCGGCCGCGCGCGGGAGACGATCCTGCTCGTCGACGCGCTCTATAAGCAGGCCGAACGCGACCAATGGGTGGCCGAGACGCGCATGGCCTTCGACGCCCTCCGCACCATCGCCTACTTCGCCGACGGCCAGACCGAGATCGGCTCCATCAACCTCCAGAAACTCCTGCAGCACCGCAAGGTGCCCCCGCAGGTGCTGGTCGCCGCCAGCCGCAAGCTGATCGCCGCCAAGCGTTACGACGAGGCCAACGAGGTGCTCATCCAAGCCCACCTGCAGAACGAGACGAACCAGGCGGTGCTCATGCAGATCGTCCGCCTCAAACTCGACCACCCGCCGATCTCCGCCGACCTCGAGACCTACCTGCGCCGGCTGATGCTCAACCGACGTCCTTCGCCGGAAGTCCTCCGGGCCGCCTTACGACGACTCGGTTCGGACACCTATCTTTTCTCGGCCGACCGCGAGACGCTGCTGCGCGACGTCGAAGCCAAGCTTACGGGGCCGGCGTCTGCTCAGGGCGTTCGGTGACTTCGAAATAGGTCACGGAACCGAGCTTGGTACCGTCGGGCAGCCAGAGGCCGCGGCTGCAGCCACGGTTCACGAATTCTTCGGCCTCGGAGGCGGACAGGACCGCTCCGGCCATGGCGAGGCCTTCGGCCTCGAGGGCGGAGGTCGCGATGGCGCGCACGGGACCGGCGAGCGTGACGGCCTGCCCGGTGCGAGGGTCGACGAGGTTGCAGCGCTCAGGATCGGCCGTCTTGCTGGCCATGGCGAAGCGGCAGAGTTTGAGCTCGGAACGGCCGCCGACGCCGATGCGCCAGCCGGCGGATTCGCCGGGAGGATCGAGGGCGAGGGTGACGCTGCCGGAAGCCATCAGCAGGGCGCGGTGGATGCCCCAGCTGCTTTCGAGCATGTCCGCCATGCGGTCGAGCGCGTAGCCGCGGACGATCGCGCCGAAGTCGACGGAGGCGCCGAACTTGGCGCAGGTGAGTTCGCAGCCCTCGAGCTTGAATTCCCCTTCGCGGTAGGCGTTCCAGATCTGCTGCCAGGTCGCGTCGTCCTGGTTGAAGGTGGCGTCACCGCGCTCGCGCCAATAACGGAAAAGCGCGCCGGCGGTGGCGTCGAAAGCCCGACCGGTATCGGCGCTGACGTCCTTGGAGAAATTCCAGAGGGCCTGGATGTGTTCGGAGGCCGCGATCATCGCCCCTTCGGGCATCTGGTTGATCGAGGTGACCGGACCGCTGTCGTGACGGAGGTCGGTCTGGAAATCAAGGTCATCGAGGAACTGGAAAAGACCCTCGGCCGCATTACGGGCGTAGACGCCGTCTTCCGCGGCGATGCGGACCCAGAAACGGGAGCCAAAGGCCTCGTGCGAGAAGTTGTGGATGATGGGGGTGTCTTCCATGGCTTACTTGCCGATGAAAACGCTTTCGTAGCCTTTGGCAACCAGCACCCAATAACGGTCCCCGCCTTCGCGGAGCACCAGGCTGCTTACGGCATAGCCCGGGATGACCGGCTCGCTGGCGTCCATCGCCGGAATCAGCCGCAGCGGCGCCTTGGCGGCCTGGGGGAAGTCGCCATAACCGACGGGATATTTCCGCAGGTAGTACGGCAGCGGCCAGTAGTGCCCGCCTTCGACGGCGACATAGAACTTATCACCGTAAGCCTTGGCCAGGTTCGCGACATTTTGCTGGAAGCCAGAAACCAGGACCGACGTCTTCGTATGCGAAGACAAAGAGCCCTGGGCAAGAAAGGCAATCGTCGCCAAGGCCGGCGCCAGGACGATCGCTCGCACGTTGCGTCCGACAAGGAGATAGGGCATCACGATAGTCAGCGGCAGAGAGAAGACCAGCAACAGGAGCCACGGAGTCTTGTAGGGCAGAGCGAGGTGGAAGAGGAAGACGAGGAGCGCGACCAAGCACGGTAGATCGGCCTCATGGCGGCTCCGCCAATGGGCGAGCGAAAAGCCGGAGCGTCCCAACGCGAAGACCGCCAGCCAGGCGGCGGCCCAACCCCAGGGCGCCAAGCTCTCGGCGTAGAGGGTGTCCTCGGAATGCCCGCTCGCGACGCCGAGGGAGCGGGCCAATTGCACCCACCAGGTCTTCAGGCCATCGAGATCCGTGAAGCCGACGGACTGGAAGAGCGCCCACGAAGCAACCAAGCCGAAGCCGAAACGAAGCCAGCGACGATCAGGCACGAAGCGACGCAGGAGCACCAAGGCCAGGAGGAAGCAGAACAGGTAAGCCGCCGCCGTGACCTTACAGGCGAGGGCAAATCCGAAGGCAGATCCGGAAAGCAACCACCAGCGGGAAGTCGGCGGCGACCCTTCGGCGCGCATCCATAAGGCGACACCCCACACGAAGCCCGTCACGAGAAGCATCTCCTGCACAAAGTAATAAGCGAAAGGCGTGCACCCTCCCGTAAGCACGATGAAGGCGGCCGTCACGTACCGAGGCCCCTTTCCCACCCCCGGCAGGATCAAGGCCGCCGCCGCCATGAGCCCAAGGAAGATCGAGACGACGCTTCGCAGGTAGTCCTCACTCATATCCATCGGCGACGTGCCCGTCACCTTGGCCGAGATGAGCAACGCCGTAGCCAAAGTCGGCCCATGGAACTTGTCCTGTTGCGTGCTGTAGGGCGTCCCTTCCGATAGCTCCTTGGCCAAGGACCATTGAACGGCCTCGTCCGCGTGCAGATACCCCCAATGCCAGATGTTCGC
>JBEDDU010000259.1:0-3213 GCA_041176065.1 Verrucomicrobiota bacterium
GTTGCCGGCATCGTCGACATGCCAGGACTTTTCCTCCTGCGTTGGGATGAGCCGGAGCGCCCGGCGATGCGCGTCGGTCGCGCCTGCGGCGCGCAGCTTCGCATGGGTATGGGCGCAGACGCGTTCCACGTTTTCCATCAGCAGGTCAGGCTGCTTGAAAACGTGGTGGTTGATGCGCTGCAGGACGAAGCGCCGAGGGTTCGGGGCGGCCTCGACCACGACGAGGAAAGTGTCGTTGATATGACCGCTGCCGTAAGGAGTCGCCGACAGGACCTTGCCGCCGAACGCGAATCCGGAGGAGACGACCAAGGCTTCGGCGGCGGAGGCGGGCATGTCAGGACCAGAGCGTCGCCGGATAAGCTCCGGACTGCACCTGACGGAGGATGCTTTCCTGGACGATGGGCTTGTCTTCGCGGTAAGTGACGCCGAACCAGGCGGAATCCGTTCGGAGGACCTGGCAGGTCGCCTGAGAGTTGCGGATCAGATTACCGACGGACATGGGGATATAGGCCTCGCTCTTCATCTCCGAGCCCTTGGCGCGGAGGAAGGCGTCGAAGTCGGCGGCGAGCTGCGGGAAGATGGCCGGGGTGAATCCCCACATGTTCATCGAGACCGGCTCTTCGCCCGACAGGCTGACCGTCGTGCCGTCTTCGCCGCGGTGTTCGGCGCCGACCGGAAGCTTGGAGATCTTCGTGAGTTCCTGGATATCGGTGAGCTTGCCGGAAGCATCGGTCTGGCAGACGCCGCGGGCGACCGTGCCGTGCTCGGAGAGCGTGTGCTTCAGGGTGAAGCCGACCATCGAGTAGGCCGTCGAACGGACGTCCAGTGCCTGGAGGTAACGACCCAGTACGGCGTAGGAGTCCTGGCCGTAGAAGTCATCGGCGTTGATCACGGCGAAAGGCGTATCGACGGCCTCGCGGGCGCAGAGGATGGCGTGGGTCGTGCCCCAAGGTTTTTCGCGTCCGGCAGGGACGGAGAAGCCAGCGGGGAGCTTGTCGATGGTCTGGAAGGCGAAGCCGACCTCGATCCGTCCGGCGAACTTCGCGGCGATACGCTCGCGGAAATCCTTTTCGAAGTCGGGTCGGATGATGAAGACGACCTTGCCGAAGCCGGCGCGCAGGGCGTCGAAGACGGAGTAGTCCAGGATGGTCTCGCCGGAGGGACCCATCGGGTCGATCTGCTTGAGGCCGCCGTAGCGGCTGCCCATGCCGGCGGCGAGGACGAGAAGGGTGGGTTTCATGTCAGAGGGATTTGCGGATGCGGGCCGTCACGTCGGCCTTGAGGCGGTCGATGAAGCCGAGCGTGTAGGTGAGAGGGTCGAGCGAATCGTCCTGCGCCAGCGGGGTGAGGTCCATCGCCCACTGCATGGCGGTCTCCTGGTCGGTCGAGTGCGCCTGGCTGAAGGTGGCGTTGGCCGTCCGACGTCCGATGACGGCGAGGTCGTAGCGTTTGCCGCCGGCGATCTGGGTGGCGAAGACTTCGTTCAAGGCCCGGGCGAGGTCAGGGCGTTCCGAGACCGGCATCGGGGTCTTCTCGGTGTCGACGAGCCAATCGAGGTCGCGCCAGACTTCGCAGCCGTAGACCTTCTTGGGCTGGTCGGACCTGGGCAGGAGACGCAAGGCTTCGATGCAGCGAAGCGCGCAACCGACGTGGGTGTCATGCTTGTCCGCCAGATTGTGGAGGTAGACGACTTCGGGACGGGTGGCTTCCAGGATGCGGAGGAGGTCGCCGCGCACGGACGCCTCGCGGGCGTCGCGGACGGAGGCGCTGGGATAGCCCAGCTGGGCCATGAAGGAGTATTGTCCGATCACGGCGGCGGCGTCCTGCTCGCGGATCCGTTCGGCGGCGATCTGGTCGTCGGTCCAATCCTTGAACTTGCCGGCGCGGGAGCTTCCGCGTCCGTCGGTGATGGTCACGCCGCCGAACCAGCGGTCGGCGCGGTCATAGCAGGCGAGGATCCCGTGGAAGGCCATGAACTCCAGGTCGTCCTGGTGGGCGCCGATGCCGAGGTGGGTGGTCCGGCGCAAGGCCTCCGGGGCGGCCATGCCGTCCGGGATCATGAGTTTGGCTCGCGGGTTGAGCGGGATCATCGGCGAAGGGAAGGGAGGGAGGCGGCGGCGACGGCCTGGCCGTGACGCTTATCCTTCTCGGAGGGCACGACGAGGTCGATGCGAAGTTCGGGGAATTCGTCGCGGAGGACCGTTCGGGCGTGTTCGATGATGACGCTTCCGCCTTGGCCTGAGGTCACCCGGCCCATGATCAGGAGGCAGCCCAACTCGTAGAAGCCGGCGAAATGGGCGATCGAGTAGCCCAGCGCGATGCCGATCGCTTCGTAGACCTTGCGCGCGCGAGTGTCGTCTTGGAGCATCAGGCGCTGGAGTTCTTCGAGTTGCTCGGGGAGTTTCAGGGAGGGCGGCAGTGCGATGCCGGCCAGCGGCAGGAGACGGCCGACGCCTTGCTGGCTGAAGTATTGCACCGCGCAACCTTGGTCGCCCGACCATTCGTCGGAGGGCCCGTCAGGTCGATAGTCGACCGGCACGAAGGCCAGTTCGCTCAGCCAGTTCGTCAGATTGCCCGCCTGGTCGACGTAGCCGGCGGCCACGCTGGTGCCCATGGCCACGCCCAACACGGCGTTGCGGCCGAGGGACATCGAGGCCGCCAGGGCGGTCACGTCGCCGTCGTTGAGCACTTCGAACGGCACGCCGTATTCGCGGGCCAGGTCGACGAACATGTCCCGCACCTTGGCGTCGAAGACGGCCTCGTCCCGGACGCCGCGGAAAAGCGAGGCGATGCGGACCTTGTTGTTGACGTAGACGCCGGCGGAGGAGCCTCCGATGGCGTCGACGCGGGGCAGATGCCGCGCGGCAAGTTCCAAAGAGTGACGGATGCCGGCGAGGTGGTAGGCCGGGTCGGACTGGAAATAGGGATCCCACTTCACCTCCTCCGAGAAGACGACCTTGCCGTCGATGACCGCTGCGCATTTGCGGTCCGAACCGCCGAGGTCGAAGCCGATCCGGCAGCCTTCCAGGTTTCTGCCCAGCGGAAGGTGGGCGGCGGAGGCGCCAGGGAGTTCGGCCTCGGTGACGGCGGAGAACCCCAGCGGCTTTTCAAAGACCTTGCGGAAGAAATCGGCGTCGAAGCCTCGTTTCCCGGAAGGGGAGTAGTCGGCCTTCAGTCGAGCGGTCAGCGTGGCCGCCTGGGGGCCGCTGAGCA
>JBEDDU010000260.1:0-2855 GCA_041176065.1 Verrucomicrobiota bacterium
ATGGCCGCGTCGACGGAGCCTTTGCCCTGACCGACCGCGTCCTGGAAGACCGTGGCGTCGAGACGACCTTCCTTCACGGCGGAAAGCGCCTGGGCGATGGCATCGATGCCGATGACATAGATGTCCTTCTTCAGGCCGGCGCGTTCGAGCGCGAGCAGGGCGCCCATGGCCATCTCATCGTTGTGGGCGAAGACCGCCGAGAACTTGCCCTTGTGGGCCTGGATCCAGTTCTCGGTGAGGGCCATCGCCTTGGCCCGATCCCAGGAGGCCGTCTGGTGGTCGACGAGCTTGAGGCCGGGATACTTGGCGAAGACCTCGCGGGCGCCTGCTTCGCGCTGGAGCTGGGCGGAGGTGCCCATGATGCCGTGGAGCATCAGCACGCCACCCTGGCCGTTGAGCTTCTTGGCGATGGCTTCCATAGCCATGCGCCCGGCCTCGAAGTCGTTGGAACCGATATAACTATCGCCGGGGGTCTTGGTCACCTGATTGACGAGCACGAGAGGGATGCCGGCCTTCTTGACGTAATCCACGGCCGGGGTGCTGGCTTCGAGCTCGCAGGGGTTGAGGATGATCGCGTCCACCTTCTGGGCGACGAAGTTCTCGACCTGGCTGAACTGCTTCTGGACGTCGGACTGGGCGTCGACCATCACGACCTTCACGCCGGGCTTGGTCTGGGCGTAAGCCACGATGGCCTCGGAGAGCTTGGCGGTGTACTCGGCGGAAAGATCTCGGGAGGAGAAACCGATGAGGATTTCGCCTTCCTTGCGGGGTTCGGCCTTCTTGCAGCCGGAAAGGAAAGCAAGGGACAGGGCGCAGACGGCCAGGACGGCCGCGGCGGCGGAGCGTGGGGTGAGGCGCATCCCCGACTTTTACGAACGGGCCTGACGTCGGTCGAGCCAAACCGCACCCACGATGATGACGCCCTTGATGACCGCTTGGTAATATGAGGAAACCCCCATCAAATCGAGGCCGTTGTTGATCACGCCGATGAGCAGGACGCCGAGGAGGGTGCCCGTGATCGTGCCGACGCCGCCCGAGAGGCTGGTCCCGCCGATGACCACCGCGGCGATCGCGTCGAGCTCGTAGGCCTGACCGGCGTTAGGTTGGCCCGTCGTGATGCGCGCGGCGAGGACGACGCCCGCCAGACCGGTCAGCAATCCGCAGACGACGTAAGCGAAGAGCTTCACGCGCTCCACCGAAATACCCGCGGCCCGGGCGGCGTTCTCATTGCCGCCCACGGCGTAGAGGTGCCGCCCGAGACGGAAGTCCCGCAGGAAGAACCAGGCCAGGGCCGAGACGATGGCGAAGCAGAGCACCGGGATGGGGAATCCGCCGATATCGCCGGCGAGGCTCGTCAGCGACTCGGACATGTTCGCGACCGGGCGCCCTCCGCTGAGGATCAGAGCCAAACCTCGGGCGATGGTCATCATCCCGAGCGTCACGATGAACGGAGCCACGCCGCCGCGGGTGACCAGCACGCCGTTGACGAGACCGCAGGCCGCGCCGGTCAGCAAGCCGACCAGGATCGGCACGATGACGGGATGTTCTCCGGGATGGGCGAACATCGCGCAGGCCACGCCGCTCAAGGCCACGACCGAGCCCAAGGAGAGGTCGACGCCGGCGGTGAGCAGGACGAAGGTCACGCCGACGGCGAGGATGCCGTTGATGGAGACCTGACGGGCGACGTTGGTGAGGTTGGCGACGCTGAGGAAGGTGTCGGTCGTGAACGACAGGGCCAGGCCGACCAAGAGGATGACGAACAGGAGTCCGAAGCGGTGGAGCAGGTTGCGGTCGAGGGCGGGCATGGCGTTATGAAGGCATGGCGTGCCGGAGCACGGTCTCTTGGTCGGTGTGGGCGGCGTCCAAGGTGGCGGCGACGGAGCCTTGGCGCAGGACGACGATGCGGTGGGCGAGGGCGAGCACCTCGGGGAGTTCGGAGGAGATCAGCAGGACGCCTTTGCCTTGGCGGGCCAGTTTCTGGATCAGCGCGTAGATCTCGGCCTTGGCGCCGATGTCGATGCCGCGGGTCGGCTCGTCCAGGATGACGAGGTCGGGGTCGTCGAGGAGGCTGCGGGCGAGCAAGGCTTTCTGTTGGTTGCCGCCGCTGAGCTGGGCGATGGGCTGGGCGGCGCTGCTGGCTTTGACGGCGAAAGCCCCGATCTGTTCGCGGGCGGCGGTGCGATCGGCGGATCGGTCGATGAGCGGACCGCGGGCGAAGCGACGCAGCGAAGACAGCGTGATGTTCTCGCCGACACCCAGGGCGGGGATGATGCCCTGGCCTTTGCGGTCTTCGGTCACCATGCCGATGCCCGCGGCCAAGGCGTCGGCGGGAGACTTGATGAGAAGGTCTCGACCCTCGAAACGAATCGTGCCCGACGAGGCAGGTTGCAGTCCGAAGAGCGCGCTGGCCACTTCGGTCCTGCCTGCGCCCATGAGTCCGGCCAAGGCGACGACCTCCCCGCGTCGCAGGGTGAAGGAAACGTCGCGATAGGCGGGCTCTCGGGTCAGTCCGGAGACCTCCAGCAAAGTTTCGTCAGTGGGGATGCTGCGGACGGGGAAGATGTCGGCGAGTTCACGTCCGACCATCAGGGCGATGAGTTTCGCCGGCGACAACTCCGAGGCCGCTTCCGTGGAGACCAGACGTCCGTCGCGGAGGACAGAGATCCGGTCGGCCAGGCGGAATACCTCGTCCATTTTATGGGTCGTGTAGACGATGGAAACGCCGCGGGCCTTGAGCCGGGCGATCGCCCGGAAGAGCGCGGCCACCTCCTGGTCGGAGAGCGCGGCCGTCGGCTCATCCATCAGCACCACGTCGGCCTCACGTCCGAGGGCTTTGGCGATCTCGACGACCTGGG
>JBEDDU010000261.1:0-3117 GCA_041176065.1 Verrucomicrobiota bacterium
ATCTACGACCTCACGCTGTTCATGACCGTGCGCGAGCAAAGCCTCAAAGACCTCGGCTTGGAGCACCTCATCAAGGGCGGACAGTGGTATCACGACCTGATGTCCTGGCAGATGGCGGGTATGCTGCTCGGCGGCATCTTCTTCGGCATCCTCGGAGACAAGATGGGTCGCCTGACGACTTTGTTTGGCTCCATCCTGCTCTACTCCCTGGCCAACATCGCTAACGGTTTCGCGCAGAGTTTCGAATCATATGCGGCCTGGCGCTTCATCGCCGGCATCGGCCTGGCGGGCGAGCTCGGTGGTTGCATCGCCCTCGTGTCTGAATCGCTCTCCAAGGAACGACGTGGTTACGGCACCGCCCTTGTGGCCACGGTGGGCGTCTTCGGCGCGGTCGTGGCCGGCCTGATGGCCGAAGTCGTGACTTGGCGCACCAATTTCTTCATCGGCGGCGGCCTCGGCCTGGCGTTGCTCGCCATGCGCGTCGGCGTCCGCGAGTCGGGCATGTTCCATCATGCCAAGGCCGTTGAATCCGCCGGATCGGTTTCCCGCGGCAATTTCTTCGCGTTGTTCACCAACCGCGATCGTTTCGCCCGTTACGCCCGTTGCATCCTGATCGGATTGCCGACTTGGTTCATGATTGGCATCCTCGTCCAGAGGGCTGGTTCGCATTTCGCGCCAGCCATGGGCGTCGAGGGAGCCATCCTCTCCAGCCGAGCGGTGGCGCTCTTCTATCTTGGCCTGACGTTCGGTGATTTCGGCAGCGGTTTCGGCAGTCAGCTCATCAAGTCCCGCCGTAAGACGGTCTTCGCCTTCCTTGCCTTCAGCGCCGTCTGCGTCGCGGTCTACCTGCTCGGCACCACGGGATGGAGCGCGACCAGCTTCTACGGACTCATCTTCCTCCTCGGACTCGGCATGGGTTATTGGGCGATCTTCGTCACCATCGCCGCCGAACAGTTTGGCACCAATCTCCGCGCCACGGTCGCGACGACCGTGCCCAATTTCGCTCGCGGCTCCCTCGTTTTGCTGACCTTTGGTTTTACGTGGCTTACCGGGACCAGGGAGCAGCCTTGGCTCACCGCGCCTCAGGCCGCCGGTATCCTTGCCCTGATCTGCTTCGGCTCCGCCTTCCTCGCCCTGTGGAAGATGGAAGAGACCTACGGCAAGGATCTCGACTACCAGGAGCAGAAGTAAGCGGCAGCGCTTACTTCTTGGCCGGGGCGGGCGCGTCGGCCACGCAGCGGAAGCCTGCGTGGTTGGTCGACGTCAGCATGTCGAGGCCTTGGCGGGACGTCGGGCGATAGCGGAAGCAGTAGCCTTCGTCGCAGAGCCAGGAGCCGCCGCGGATCACGTGCTGGCCGAAGCCGGTCTGTTCCGGATCGTGGCCGATGGCCGGTCCGATGGGGCTGTCCTTGGGAGAAACCTTGTAATACTGCAGGCCATACCAGTCTTCGCACATCTCCCAGACGTTGCCGGACATGTCATAGAGTCCGTAGCCGTTGGGCGGGAAGGATTTCACGGGGGCCACGGAGGTGAAGCCGTCGGCGCCGCTGTCGCGCTCGGGGAATTTGCCCTGCCAGTGGTTGCTCATGATCTTGCCGCCCGGGCGTTCCTCGTCGCCCCAGACGTAGGGTTTGTCTTTGAGTCCGCCGCGCGCGGCGAATTCCCATTCGGCTTCCGTCGGCAGTCGCTTGCCGGCCCACTTGGCGTAGGCCTGCGCGTCCTTGTAGGTCACGCAGACCACGGGATGGTCCATCCGGCCTTCGAGCGACGAGCCCGGGCCGTCCGGGTGCCGCCAGTTGGCTCCGGCGGTGAACTTCCACCAGGGGAGATCGACGCCGCCGCATTGAAAAGGGTTCACGCCGGAGACCCGGCGGAAGAGCAGGGCGCCGCCTTTGAGCATTTCCGGGGGCGCCTTGGGGAATTCACGCGGATCGAGGTCCTTCTCGGCGTCCGTCACGTAGCCGGTGGCGTCGACGAACCGCTTGAACTGCGCGTTGGTCACTTCGGTGACGTCCATCCAGAAGCCCTTGATCACGACGGCGTGCGCCGGAGCTTCTTCCGCGTGCTTCTCGTCGGCCTTGTCCGTGCCCATCGTGAATTCGCCGCCGGGAATCCAGGCCATCCCGCCGTTGGTCGGGGCCGGGCTGGCCGGTGATTCGCGGAGGGCCAGGATCACGAATGGGGTCACCATCAGGATGGCGGCGGCGAGGATGATCCATCCCTTCGCGTTGGCGGCTTTCTGCGGGTTGGCGCTGGGTTCCATGGGGTTGGTCGCTTTTTAGCAAAGGCGCGAGGCAGGGCGAACCTTTTGAG
This sequence comes from Verrucomicrobiota bacterium, assembly GCA_041176065.1. GTDB lineage: Bacteria > Verrucomicrobiota > Verrucomicrobiia > Opitutales > UBA953 > UBA953. Next base: position 2,314 of record JBEDDU010000261.1, read on the forward strand.
GGGAGGGGAGGATATCGCCTCGCCCAAGGACGGTTTTCCGCCTTATCCAAGGCGCATGAGTTCGATCCAAGAAGAAGTCCTCCAGATCTTCCGCGATTCCAAGGCCCTCCTGACCGGACACTTCGTCCTCCGCTCCGGCCTGCATAGCGGCCATTTCTTCCAGTGCGCGCAGGTCTGCCAGCACATGGACAAGGTCACCCGCCTCATCGAACTGCTCCGTCCGAAGCTCGCGGCCCATCCTTGCGACACCGTCCTCGCCCCGGCGATGGGCGGCCTCGTCGTCGGCCAGGAAATCGCCCGCCAGCTGGGCGTCCGTTTCGTCTTCGCGGAGAAGGAGAACGACAAGCTGGTGATGCGCCGTAACTTCACCTTCCGGCCGGGCGAGCGCGTGATCGTCGCCGAGGACGTGGTCACCCGCGGCGGCCGCGCCCAGGAGTGCCTCGACATCCTCAAGGCCTCCGGCGCCACCGCCGTCGCCGTGGCCTCCTTGGTCGACCGCTCGGCCGGTCAGACCAAGTTCAGCGTGCCTTTCGTCGCCTTGTTGGAGCTGAACTTCCCGACCTACGCCGCGGACGCGGTCCCCGCCGAGTTGGCGAAGATTCCCGCGACCAAGCCCGGTTCCTGAACAGCGGACCCGTCGGGTGGGTTTTTCGGTTAAAAACGAGCCCTGAAGGGGCTTGAGACGCCTTGTGCCTTGCACCGAGGCGGGGGCTTCCCTACGCCAAACCACTCTCTTTCCATGGATCGCAAGAACTTCTTCCTGGGCATGGCCTGCATCGTCGGCGCCTTCGCCCTTTTCTTCCT
>JBEDDU010000262.1:0-2869 GCA_041176065.1 Verrucomicrobiota bacterium
ATCGACGAACTCGGCCGTCTGCGCGGGCCGGAGACCTTCAAGGCCGTCGAGGACATGACCAACGCGGCCATGGACGGCGGCACGCCGATGGAAGCCATCTTCGCCAAGCGGCTGGAGATCATCAAGCCGACCAAGGCCGAACTGGAAGCGATCGGAGCGAAGTACATCGCCACCGTCGAACCCACCGCCAAGGCCACCCTCGACCAGCTCCGCGCCGCCGGTTGGAAGATCGCCATCGTCAGCGGCGGCTTCACCCAGGCCATCCTTCCTCTCGCCGCCTATCTCGGCATCGACCGCGTCGAAGCCGTCATCCTCCGTTTCAACGCCGACGGCTCCTACGCCGGTTTCGACGAGTCCTGCCCCACCTGCCGTTCCAAGGGCAAGAACGTCGTCGCCCGCCGCCTCCGCGCCGAACATCAGGCCACGCAGGTCGTCATGGTCGGCGACGGCGCCAGCGACCTCGAGGTCAAGGGCGACGCCGACAAAGTCGTCGGCTTCGGCCGTTACGCCGTCCGCGCCAAGGTGAAGGCCGGCGCGGATGTGTTTATTACGTCGTTGGATCAGCTGGTCGGAGTGGTCTGACAGTCGGCAAGACGACTGACGTGCAAAGGTGAGGAGATGACAGAGGTAGGGCTGACCGCCTCGGTCAGCCGAGGTTGAGCGAGGGCGCTCAACCCTACCCCAAAACAGAACTCAAAGGGGAAACCGGAGACCGGAAGATTGGCTGGGGATGCAGTTTCAGGTCCCAGGTCTCGGCCATCGGGTATCAGGTTCGGGTGTCCTAGTTCGGGCACAGGTACCAGGCAGTTACTGCGGGTTCCAGCCTGTGGGCGCTCTGCCATCTGTCCTCTGTCATCGATTCAGCCATCCACATAGCCCCCACCCCTACCCCTTTCTCAACCTTTGCACTTTTGCACCTTTGCACTCAATATTCCCCCATGCGCTGCCTCCTCCCCTTGCTCGCTTTCGTCTCGGCCTTCGCGGCCGACGCCCCTGCCCCGCTCCGCGTCTTCCTCCGCTGCGGACCGAAGACCCATGGTCCGGGCGACCATGACCATCCCGCCTTCGCGCGCGACTGGCAGCCCCTCCTCAAGGAAGCCGGCATGATCGCCTCGGTCGGCGACGCCGACGAGAAAGGCGTGCAGACGTTCCCCTCCGACGAAGAACTCGCGCGTACCGACGTGCTCGTCATCCACCGCCAGGGCGGCGGCGACTTCAAGCCCGACGAACGCGCGCGCGTCGAGAAGTTCGCGGCCCGCGGCGGCAGTTTCGTGGTGATCCACGCCGGCGCCGTCGCCGGCAACAACGCCTCAGCCGACTTCTACAAGGACCTCGTCGGCGGTTCATGGCGCCAGAAGGTGACCAAGTGGCGCGAAGGCCCGATGCAGCTCAAGTTCGTCGACAAGGCCCACGCCATCACGAAGGGAGTCGCCGACTTCGGCATGAAGGACGAGATCTACTACGACATGGACATGCGCCCGGACGTGCATCCCCTGGCGACCGCGCCCACGCCGAAGAAACTCGGCGACGGTTTCGAAGAGCAGACCCAGCTCTGGACCTACGAGAAGGCCGGCGCCCAGCGCGCCTTCGTCTTCATCCCCGGACACACCTACGTGAACTTCAGCCGGCCGGACGTGAAGCTCCTGCTGCTGCGCGGGATCGCCTGGGCCGGACGCCGGGAGCCGGGCGAACTCATCGAGCAGGCCGCCAAGATGCAGATCTGCGTGTTCCCGGGCATCCCGCCTTCCGCACCGGCCAAGATGTGAGCGGGAAGGGCTACGGGCTGGGGCCAGGGGCAGGGCTAGTTTAGATGCAGGCTAGAAGAGCCGACCCACTCCGGGACAAGCGCTGCCATCTTCTGGCTTTACCAGCCCTAGCCCAAGCCCTGGCTCTATCCCTATACGGCCTAGCAGCCGAGGATCTCGCGGATCTTCGCGCGACGATAGCGGAAGATGCCTTCGACCTTCTTCTTCACGAACGGATAGGCGACCTCGCCGAACGGCCAGAGCGGCAGCTTGTAGAGCACCTCGTCGTCCATGCGCGTCTTGCCGCCTTCATCGGCGAAGGTGTGCGTATGGAACCAGACGGCGTACGGCCCCTTCAGCTGTTCGTCGGCGAAGGCGTACGGCGGATCCCAGTGGGTGATGCGCGTGCGCCAGCCGAACGGGACGCCATTAAGGGAAAGACTGTAGTCGATCAGCGTGCCCTGCTTCATCGCGATCGGGAGCGGGGTCTTGATGCGGAAGCTCAGTTCCGGAGGCGTGATCGCCTGGAGGTTCTCGGCCTTGGAGAAGAAGTCGAAGACGCGCTCGATGGGCAGCGGCAGCAGCGTGCTCTCGAAGTAGCGGTGGACGCCGCGAGGGAGGGAGTTCGGTTTCGCGAGATGGTCGCGGCGGTGGGCGCGGATGACGTCGCTGTAATCGGACACGGGAGAGGGCGTTGCGAGGCAGGCTGGCGTGCCCGAGGCGGGGTGTCAATAGACCCCTCGGGGAAAGGGCTTGCCGAGGGAGCCGGTCGGGTTTCCCTTATCGGCAACCCTTTCCAATGGCCTCCCCCCATTCCCGTCGCCAGACCACCGGCGCCTTCGGCAACAACAAGCCTCGCGACATCAAGCGCGACTTCTCCCGTCCCGAACCGGTCCCGGTCGACACCACCCCGCGGGAGCCGTCTTTCGCCGACAAGCTGATCACCTACGCCCAACCCATCCTCCAGCAGGCCGGCGGCAACCACACCGCCGCCAAGGGCGCGATGAACGTGGCCATCATGATCTGGAACGCCGCCATCGAGGGCGAAGCCAAGATCGCCGAAGCCAAGGTGCGCCTGGCCGCCCTTCCCGGCGCCACCGCCGAGCAGGTCGAAGAGCTGGTGA
>JBEDDU010000263.1:0-11139 GCA_041176065.1 Verrucomicrobiota bacterium
AATTTTTCCTTGGCGACCTGCAGGTTGCCTTCATCGCGGGCTTTGAGTGCTTCGGCGAGGAGCAGCGGCTTGCGTGCGGCGGCGTCGCCATCCTGCGCGACGAGCGTGCCGGCGGCGAGAGCGAGGGCGATAGCGGCCCAAGCGAGCTGCGAGCGGTGGATTTTTTTCATGAGTGGGTGTCTTTGAAAACTGGGGTGCTTACTTGGTGATGGGGGCGACGGCCTTAGGGCTGGCGGCCGAGGGCTTGACCTTGGGCGCAGGCGGTGGGACGACGAGGGTCTGCTGGTCGAACGTGAGTTTCTTGGGCCTCTTGGGGTTGAGGACGATGGTCTTCTCAAAAGTCACGCTCTTGTTGGGCAAGTCAATGCCTTTGACCACGAACGTCGCTCCGTTGAGGACAAACTTATCCCCAACCGCATGCAGGGTGAGGCTCCAGGCGGGGTCTTCGGGAGAACGGAGGATGATGTCGATGCGTCCCTTGAATTCGAGCGGCTTCTCGTCGTCGATCTCGACGACCTGTCCGAATTGACGGTCATCGACGGTGAGGATGTTGCGGACGAAGGGGAACCCATCCGCATCCTTGCCCTTGACCACGCGGTAAGACTTGAGCGTGAGATAAGGGGCTTCGGCGATCGGCTTGTTCAGCTTGCAGTCGTCGAGGTAACGGTTCGTCTTCACGTTCTTGAGCGAGAACAGGCGGTCCTCCTCCTTCTTCCCGGGAGGGAGGGAGGAAGAACTCAGCATGAAGGTGTAGGTGGGATAGCCGACTGACACCAAGGAGACGCCGAAGGGAGGCAGGACCTCGGCCTTGCGGCTGCGCGGAACATATTCCTTGATCGAGGAATCCCAGACGACATCGATCGTCGTGAAGAGGTCATAGTCCCAGTTCTCGTCGTCTTCCTCGGGGCTGAGCCAGTCCTTGACGTTGTCCTCGAGCGAGGCACGAGGCATCGCCGGATAGACGGCGCCGGAAGGGGGAGCCTGCCGGAGCTTGGCGAGGATGACGGCGCGTCCCTCTTCGTCGGGAACGGGCGGGGCGATCCAGCCAGGGTTGAGATAAACGGCGAGCCCGCCGGCGAACAGGAGGGCGCCGAGGCAGACGAGCAGGATGTCCTTGCGGGTGTTCATGTCCGGTTTGCTTTATTTCTTGGTTTCACCTTCGGCCCCGGCGGCGGGCTTTTCTTCGGGGACGGAGAGGTAGTCGATCTGGACCACGAAGGTCGACAGCTTGCGCTGGACGACCTGGACGCGCTTGTCCTCGGCGCTCGCCGCGGGGCTGCCCGCGGGTCCGGCCGTCGGGGTCGCGGGAGCCTGGTCGAAGAAAGAAAGCGTGGGCGTGCCGACAACGACCGGAGCGGGCCCGGCGGCCGGAACCAAAGGCGTCGGGGCCGAAAGGAGCTTCTCGGTCTCCTTGGAGGTCGTGCCGACGTCGATGCCCGTCACGGCGAACGGACGTCCGGAATTACGGATCTTGTTGACGAAGGTGCGCAGCGTGGGCGTATAGCCGACGAAACGCACGCGGAAGGAGAGCGCCTCGACCAGGCCGGGGCGGGCGAACGAGCGGACGGGAGCGAATTCATCGTTCTCGTTACGCGGAGCCTCGCTGTCGGGCCCATAGGTACCGGCGCCGGGACGACCTTCCGGGATCAGGATGAACGTCTCAACGGGCTCGCGATCCACGGACTCGATGAGCAGCGGAGAGCCGGCCGGGCGGGATTCGATCAGCTGGCGGACGAGGTAATCGATGATGAGCCGCTGCTGGTCGACCTTCTGGAAGTCGCGCTTCGGGGAAGTGCCTTGGTTATGGATGTAACGATGGAAACCGAAGGAGGTCGGTTCATTAGGCGAAAGCTTCACGCCCTGGTCGGCGGCGAGCTTGCGCCAGCCGTCGACGGATTCGCGGAGCAAGGCGCTCAGTTCGGCGGCGTTGGCCGAAGCCTTGCCGCGGATGGCCAACTCGGGATTGCCCGCGATGAGTTCGCGCAACTTGCCGCGATGGGCGGTCAGGTCGGCGACGTCGGCCTGGGCGGCCTTGACATTGTCTTCATTGAGCGAGACGGGCTCTTCGCCCGGGGCGAAGGAGTGCCCCTTGAGCAGCGCGACCTCGGCGCTGGTGGCGCTGCGGAGCACCCCCGCGGTCTCCTCGCCTCCGCTGTAAGCGAGGTAAGCCATGACCAGGCCGGCCAGGAACGCCGCGCCCAGTCCGATCAGGGCGAGGCTGAAGCCGAGGTTTTTCTTGAAACGATGCATGGGCTTAGAGGGCCTTGTCCTTGCGGATGACGAGGGTGACGGTGGCCTTGGGATTGCGGATGGTGTTCTGCTCCGTGACGCTGATCTCGTTCTCCGGGACGGCGCTCACATAAGGAGATTTGCGGACCGCCTCGAGGAGCTGGCTGATATGCTTCTTTTCCGAGGCGGACTTGTACTGCTTCACGTCGTAAGCGACATCGGAGAACAGGAAACGGACGGAAAGGATGACCTTCGTGACGACCTGCGGCGGCGGCGGAACCTGCCCCTCCGGCACGGGCGCCGGCGGCACGGTCTCGTATTTGACGTGCATCTCCTCGACCCAGGTGTTCTTGCAGGCGCCGACGCGCGCCTGGAGGTCGCCGAGGAAGGCGGGCCAGTTGGAGCGGTTCAGGACGACGGACTCGAGCTCCTTGCACTTGGCGGCGAGTTCGGCGGCCTGCTTGCGGGATTCCTCGATGGCCAGACGTCGGGCGGTGAGTTCGCCCTGACGGTTCTGGACCTCGGCGATCTGCTGCTTGTTCCAGCCTTCGGAAGAAGCCAGGGCGAGCCAGACGCAGAAAGGCGCGGCGGCCGCGAGGGCGGCGGCGGCGAGCAGGCGGGGCTTGCGGGCGTCGAACGCCTGCTGGGCCGCGATGTCGCGCGGGATCAGGTTGACGCCGATCGGTTGCGGCAGGACGAGACGGGCGGCCTCGCCGATGACCTCGGTGATCTGATGCTTGGCTCGCTGGAGCTGCTCGGCGGTGATGCCTTCGCCCGGGGTGATGACCGCGGAAGGATCGAAGGTCTCGACCTGGAGACGCAGCGTCTCGCAGAGCTGTTCCGCGAGACCGGGCACCTGGGAACCACGGCCGGTCACGAGGATGCGAGCCGGCTGTCGGCCGTTCGCCCCGCGACGGACGTTGATCAGGCGGCGGTTGATGTCCTGCGCCAGTCGGCGGCAGAAGGTCTGCGCGTTGGCCTGCAGGACGGCCACCTGCGGATCGGCTTCGGCGAGCTGGAGGACGCCGGAGAAATAACCGACCTTGATGGCTTCGGAAGTCGCGAACGGCTGGCCGGTGTTGTCCGAGACGCCCTGGGTGAGCAGGTTGCCGCCCATGTTGGCCGCGGTCTGGATGTTGACGCCACCCGGACCGACGAAGCTCAGCGTGGTGGAGCGGGCGCCGACGTTGACGATGAGGACTTCCTCGGCGGAGGAACCGCCGCCGAGCCGGAAAGCCTGGCTGTCGAGCAACGGTGCGGCCTGGATGGACATCGGGCGGAGGCCCGTCGAGGTCACGAGGGTCGCGATGCGCGTGGCGATCTCCGTCCGGAGGGCGAAGAGCAGGACTTCCGCCTCGACGCCGTCGGAAGCCATCAGCTGGCTGTCCCACATGACTTCGTTGAGCGGGTAAGGGATCGCGTTCTGGGCTTCGAACGCCACGATCTGGGCCTGCCGGGCGCGCTCGACCTGCGGTACGCGGAGCGGCTTCTGCAGCAGCAGGAAAGCCGGGGCGATGACGGTGACGCGACCCTTGAGCTCGTGCTGGCTGACCAGGTTGGCGAGCGCGGCGATCGCGGCGTTCAACCAATCGTCGTCGCCGGTCAGGCCGGGGGCGATTTCTTCGACGTAGAACTGCTCGAGGACGAGGGCTCCGGACGAGGCGGTGAACTGCGAGACCGAGACGTTGGACGCGGCAAGATTGACGATAGTGGCCTTCTTCTGGCTCATGCGATAAGGGAGTGGGGAGGATTAACGCGTCGAAGCGTCTTCCCGGATGAATTCCGGCTGGGGCGAACCTTGCGGAAGATTGTCGTAGAAGGCGGCCGGAACGAGATAGTGCGGACGGAGCATGCCGTTGTTCGAATTGACGGCCCGATCGGCCTCGGAGCGGGCTCCGTCGAAGATCTTCTTGTCGAGGAACTGCTTGTGCAGGGCGTTGGCCATGTCGGGGACCGGCCGGCCGGCCTCGGTGAACAAGGGCTGCTCGGTGCCGCCGACGTCGATCTGGACGTAGTAGTAGTCGGGCTGCATCTTGAGGCGGTCGCGCTTCACGATGTCTCCCGGCAGGTAGAAGTAGACGGAACGGTCGGTGTTCACCTCCATCGTGAGCACCGTCGCCGAAGAGCGGTAATAGGCGAATTCGGCCGCCGTGGTGGTGCCGATGGGCTTGAAGATCAGGGTCAAGGTGACCTTGACCTTATCGACCCAGTTCTTGTTGACGGGCTTCTTGGCGCCTGCCTCGGCGTCCGGGGTGGCCTTGGCCTCCGGATTGAAATTGGCGTGCAGCTCCACCTGCGTGCGGATCCAGGGGTTCTGCTGTCCACCCAGTTTGACGGGGTCGAAATGGATGGAACGGACGTTGACGGCGCTTTTACCCGAATTCGCATCGCCCTTGCCCGCCTGAGCGAGGAGGCCGGTGACGGACAAACAGAAAGCCAATAGGCTGGCGAAAACAGCACGTACTTGGGGCATGGGAAGGGCAAATGTGTCTCCCGCCTTTGCGTGTGGCAAACGCAAAAACAGACGCTTCGGGAACAATTGTTTATTGCAAATATCTTGCGTCTGAACGCTCTTCGTGAACTGTCATTGTTTGCGTGCCTCGCCTCCTCTCCATCCTCAGCTTCCTCCTCCTCGCCATCGCTTCGCGCGCCGCAGAGGAACCGGCCAAGCCTTTGGTGGTTTCGAGTTTCACGATCGTCGCCGACTGGGTGCAAGTCCTTGCCCGAAAAGAGGTTGAACTCGTCAATCTCGTCCCTTCCCATAGCGAAACCCACGGCTACCAACTCAACGCCCGCAACGCCCGTGACCTCCGTCGGGCCGGCCTGATCGTCGGAATGAGCCCGACGCTCGAACCGTGGCTCGAAGCCTGGGCCAAGGCCAACGCGCGGACCGACCGACTGGTCTGGCTTTTTGACGGCCACCAACACGCTCCCGGTACCCACAATCACTGCTCCGACCCGCACGCCTGGACCGACCCGGCGGAGGTGAAGAAAATGACCCGGCTGCTGGCCGACCGTCTCGGGCGGTTGCTCGCGCCTGAGAACGTAGAAGTATATTATCAGCAATATGTTAAAAAAGTAGACCGTATCGACGAAGAGCTCCGCCGCCTGTTCGTGACCCTGCCGGCCGACCATCGCAACCTGGTGACCCAGCACCCGAACCTGGGTCACTTCGCCGGTCGCTTCGGTCTGCGCGTAGCCAAGACGATCCTGACCAGCAGTTCGGCCGAATCCGCCGACCCCTCGGCCCGGCACTTTTCAGACCTGCTCGCGCTGATCCGCCGCGAAGGCATCCGCGTGATCGTCACCGACGCCGGGCAGAGCGACGCTTTCGCCCGGCGCCTGGCCGAGGACGCCGGCCTCCCTGCCCCGCTCGCCCTCTCCTTCGAGTACCTGGAACCCGCCGGCCATCCCTGCGACAGCTGGACCGGGATGATGCTCCATAACGGCCGACGCCTCCACGAGGCGCTCTCCCGCCGATGAGCCGCTTCTGGCCCCGGTTCACCCGCCAGCTGGGAGACGCCGTCTTCACGCTGCTTCCGACCTTACCCTACGCCAGGCCGGAGCAATCCGCCTGCTCGGGCGATGCCGTCTTCGCACGGGGGCTGACGGCCGGCGCCCGGACCGACGGCCCCGCGGCCTTCCGTGAAGCGGACTTCTCCATCCCTTGCGGCTGCCGGACGGCCCTGATCGGCCCCAACGGCTCCGGCAAATCCACCTTGCTCCGCGTGCTCGCCGGACTCGTCCCGCCTCAATCCGGCGAAGTCCGCGTGGCCGGCTACGCCCCGGCGCTGGGCCGCCGCCGCATCGCTTACCTCGCCCAACGTCCCCAGTTAACCGAAGGCTTCCCGCTGCCCGTCCGTCGGCTCGTGCAGATGGGCACCTACGCCCACCACGGTTGGTTCGAGGAATGCCGTCATGGCGACGACGCCGTCGATCGCGCCCTCGGGCAGCTCGGCCTGACGGAGCTCGCCGACCGCCCGGTCCACGCGCTCTCCGGCGGCCAGCTGCAACGCGCCCTCCTCGCCCGCGCGTTCGTGCAAGGAGCCGAAGTGCTGCTGCTCGACGAGCCTTACGCCGCGCTCGACGCCGCGAGCCGCGAGATCATCGAACGCTTCCTCTTCGAGCAAGGGCACGCCTTCACCGTCGTGATGGCGACGCACGATCCGGCCGACCTCGCCCGCTTCGACCGCATCCTCGAGATCCGCGCGGGCGCCGTGACCACCCGCCACGCGTGCGCGGGCCATGACCACCGCCATGCTTGAACTCCTGCTCGAGCCGCTGTCGGAACCTTTCTTCGTGCGGGCGCTCCTCGCCGTCGCCCTCGGCGGCGTGACGTGCGCCTGCCTCGGCGCGTACGTCGTCCTGCGCCGCATGGCGTTCGTCAGCACCGCCCTCACCCACTCCATCCTGCCCGGCGTGGTCGGCGCGTTGCTGCTCGGCTTCTCCCCCTACCTCGGCGCGCTCGCGGCCGCGCTGCTCACCGCCGGCGGCGCGGCCTGGCTCGCCTCACGCAAAGGCTCGAGTGAAGACAGCGCCATCGGCGTCATGCTCTCGGTGATGTTCGCGGCGGGCGTCGCGCTCATGCAGCAGGCGAACTCGTGGCGCGACTTCGCGGGCCTGCTCTTCGGCAGCGTCGTGGCCGTCGGCGCCGACGACCTCGCCGTCATCGCCGCGACGGCGGCGGGCGTGCTCTTCGGCCTCCGCGTGTTGCACAAGGAACTGGAGCTGGCCTCGTTCGACGAGGAGTACGCCTCCCTGCTCGGCGCGCGGCCCGCGCTCATGCGCGTCGTGCTGCTCGCGCTCGTCGCGCTCGGCGCGGTCTCGTGCGTGCGCCTCGTCGGCGCGTTGCTGACCACGGCCCTCTTCGTGATCCCGGCCGCGACGGGCGTGCTGCTCGGGCGCACCGTCCCGCAGGTCATGGCCTGGGGCGTCGGCTGCGCGCTCGCGGGCGGCGTCGCCGGGCTGTATCTTTCCTATTACCTGCCGGCGGTGCCTTCGGGCGCCGGCATCGTGCTGTGCTGCGCGCTGCCTTACCTGCTCGCGCGGCTCTTCGCCCCGCGCCGCTGATCAGAAACGCGGCGGACGCAGGCAGAGCGGCGGACCGAGCACCTCGCGGGCCACCATGGCCTGACGCAGGGCGGCCGAACCGCGGAACTGCGCGCGGCCCGGCGCGCGGGCCGGACGGGTGACGACGAGTTCCGGACCGTCGAGATGCGGCGCCGGCGACGGGCGCGCGGCGCCTTCGGCCGGCTCGGCGACGGCCTTCGGCGACGGCTTCGGAGCGGCGACCCGCGGCTTGCGCGCGCGGCGCGGGATCGGCGGCGGCGCGGCCATGGCCGTCGGCGCGGGCTGCCCGGCCTTGCCCTTCATCTGCCCGTAGGCCCACGCGGCGAAACCGCCGGCGGCGAGGAGCAGCTTGATGATGAGCGCCGGTTCCATGCTCAGGCCTTGGCGCCGGGAGCGGGGCCGTCACCGGCGATGCCCTTGCGCATCTCGGTGTCGGAGCGGAGGTTCTCGAGCCGCTGGAAATCCAGGTAGCCCATGCGGCCTGAGCGGAGCGCCTCGGCGAGGGCCTGCGGGATCTGGGCCTCGGCTTCGACGACGCGGGCGCGCATCTCCTCGACGCGGGCGCGCATCTCCTGCTCGAGGGCGACGGCGGCGGCGCGCCGGATCTCGGCCTGGGCCTGCGCCATGTTCTTGTTCGCGTTGGCCTGCGCTTCCTGGAGCGTGGCGCCGATGTTCTCGCCGACGTCCACGTCCGCGATGTCGATCGACATGATCTCGTAGGCGGTGTTGGCGTCGAGACCGCGCTCGAGCACGGTCTTCGAGATGCGGTCCGGGTTCTCGAGCACGAACTTGTAGCTCTCGGAGGAACCGATGGTCGTGACGATGCCTTCGCCGACGCGGGCGATGATGGTCTCCTCCTGCGCGCCGCCGACGAAGCGGTCGAGGTTCGTGCGCACGGTCACGCGGGCCTTCACCTTCACCTGGATGCCGTCCTTGGCCACGGCGTCGATGGTCGTGCGGCCGCTGGAAGGGTTCGGACAGTCGATCACCTTGGGGCTGACGGAGGTGAGCACGGCCTCGAGCACGGACTTGTTCGTGCCGCGCGTGGCGATGTCGATCGCGCAGGCGCGGTTCCAGTCGAGGTGCAGGCCGGCCTTCTGCGCGGCGATGAGCGCCTGCACGGTCTGGACGATGTTGCCGCCGGCGAGGTAGTGGGCGTCGATCTTCTCGACGTCGACCGAGAGGCCGGCCTTGGTGGCGGCGATCTTGGCGTCGACGATCACGCTGTACGGCACGCCGCGCAGGCGCATGCCGACGAGGTCGAAGATGCCGACCTCGGCGCCGGCCAGCCGGGCGCGGACCCAGACGGCGAGGAAGGTGAGCAGGAAGAGGACGAGCAGGAGCAGCGCTCCGGCGGCGATCCAGATGATGAGGGGAGGCATGGGGCGGGGATGGAGGAAGGTTCAGCGCGCGCGGCGCACGGTGACGCGGCCGGCGCCGGCTTCGACGACGACCACGGCGGCGCCGCGTTCGACGAAGCCGTCGAGGGAGGTGGCTTCGAGCAGGGCTCCGTCGACTTCGGCGGTGCCGGAAGGCGCGAGCACGGTGACGGCCTTGCCGCTCTTGCCGACGTAGACGGCGTAGCCCGCGGCGGCAGGGACGGCGACGCCGTCGTTGCTGCTGACGTTGATCATCGCGCGGCCGATGCCGGTCTGCGGCAGGAGGCGGCGGAAGGCGAAGAACTCAAGGGCGAGCACGACGAGGAAGGCGACGCAGAAGAGCCCGCACGTCAGGGCGCCCGCTTCGGCGGAGAGGTAGATGCCGGCGAACGAGACGATGGCGCCGAGGAAGCCGAGGAAGACCGTCGGCAGGAAGAACTCCGCGCCGATCAGGACCAGGCCGGCCACGAGCAGGCTGACAGGCAGCACCAGGGAGACTTCGTCCATGGGAACCAAGATGCCTGCGGACGGAGGTCTTTCCAACCTTTTCCGAAGGGCGGCCCCCTACAAACGGCCTGACCTTTTGTAACGCCCTGCGTCTCGCTTGCGGAACGGCTTCCGCCCGCCCTATCTTAGGGCATGCCGAAGAAACCCGCCGCTCCCCGCCGTAGCCGCGTCAAGGAAGCCCACCACGTCCTCGAGGACGCCCTGCGCAAGGCCGGGGAGGCCCGGCCCGGCGATCAGGCCAAGGTCCACGGGGAGGTCGCGAAGTCCCTCGGGGTCTCGCCCTCGATGCTCTACAAATGGCGCGAACCGGCGGAGCTCGGCAGCGGCCAGCCGAACCCGCTCCACCGCACGGCCCAGCTGATCGTGCTCACGGGCGACACCCGCATCCTCGACTGGCTCGCGGAAAAGGCCGGCGGGCAGTTCACCCCGGTCGAGACCGAACCCGCCGCCGGGGCCCTCGACCAGGCGGCCAACACGCTCGTCCGGGAATTCGGGCTGCTGATCGCCGACGTGGCCGACGCCATCGCCGACCGACGCGTCACGCCCGACGAGACGCAGGCCCTGCGCGCGAAGTGGAACGGGCTGCGCAAACGCGCCGAGACGTTCGTCCGCCGCTGCGAGAAAGGCGACTACGGCGACGACCGGTGAGCGTTTTCGCTTTCCCCGCCCTCGCGAACGGGTAACCAGCAAGCATGGCCGAATTCACCATCCGCCCCTACGGCGACCCGGTCCTCCGGGCGGTGGGCGAACCCGTGCGCGAATTCGGCCCGCCCCTCCGCACCCTCGGCGACGCGATGCTGCGCGCGATGAAGGCCGCCAAGGGCATCGGCCTGGCCGCGCCGCAGGTCGGCCTGTCGCTGCAGCTCTTCGTGATGGACGTGCATGACGAGGATTTTCCGCCCGTGCTCGACGGCAAGGAGCGCAAGCCGGAGGACATCATGCCGATGCTGCTCGCCAACGCGACCGTCACGATCCCGCCGGGCGAGCCCGACACCTACACCGAGGGCTGCCTCTCCTTCCCCGGCATCACCGGCGACGTCGAGCGCGTGGAACGCGCGATCGTGCGCTACCGCGACGCCGACGGCGCGCCGCACGTCCTCGAATGCGCCGGCCTGCTCGCGCGCTGCGTGCAGCACGAGCATGACCACTGCCAGGGCGTGCTCTTCATCGACCGCATGACCCGCCCTCACCAGCTGCTGACCGCGGCCAAGGTGAAGAAGCTCAAACGCGCGACGACCGCCGAGATGAAGGCGGCCCGCAAACAGGCCTGATCACTTCGCGACGGGCGGACCGACGCGGACGGTGAGGAGCCCGACGGGCACCGCGGCGCCGCCGACCGGCACGCCTTCGACCTGGAAGGCCAGCGAGCCCGCGGGCGCTTCCGCCACGCTCGCGCGCCACTTGGCGCCGACGACGCCGCCGGCCGGACCGCCGCCCGCGACGATCGCGACGTAGGCGTCGGCCGCGATGGAAAGCTTGGTCTGCGCGAGGCAGAGATGGGCGAGCAAGGCGGAGCCGATCGGCTGGCTGTCCCGCTCGAAGCCGAAGACCCAGGCGGCGCCGCCTTGCGTGAGCCGCGGGACGAAGCTGCGGTCGTCACGGAGCGCATAGGCGCAGACGACGGGGGTGGCGCCGGCCCGCTGGTCGACGAGGACGAGCTCCGAGGCGACGAGCTGGAAGGAGTGGGCGTCGGCCAACCGCAGGAAGAGGAGCGCCTGCGAGCCGTCGGTGGTCAGGGCATACTGCTCGGCCCAGAGCACGGCGTACTGCTTGGGCGCGGCGGCGGGCTTGAGGCCCTTCGCCAAGGCGGGCGCCGCCGGCGCGACGGCCGGGACGTAGGCATAGCCTTCGGAGGGGGCGGCGGCCAGCGCCACTCCGGTCCGACGCGACCAGGCGGCGCGCAGGTCGGCGGTGAGGTCGGCGGGGCGCTCCAGGCCGGCCGAGCTGACGCGCA
>JBEDDU010000264.1:0-5531 GCA_041176065.1 Verrucomicrobiota bacterium
ACTTCTACTCGGGCATCATCCTCAAGGCCATCGGCATCCCGACGGAGATGTTCACCGTCATCTTCGCCATCGGCCGCATGCCCGGCTGGATCTCCCACTGGAAGGAGATCGCCGAGACCCCGAAGCAGAAGATCCACCGTCCGCGCCAGATCTACGTCGGCAACACCGAGCGCAAGTACGCGCCGATCGCGCAGCGTAGCTGAGCGTCCTGACCGACGCGCAAAGGGGGAGGGCCGAACGTTTCCGTTCGGCCCTCCGTCTTTTGAGCCATACACTATAAGCCGGATTCTGTCCTTGGGCGGCTCTCGCCGATCCCCTGCGCGTTCATTTCTCTGACCTTGCGGACCCGCCTTGCGGCGGTGCGACAACCCGGGACCTTGGTGGGCGACCTCGGACGGTCCCTGTTCGTCTTGCACCGGATTGGGTTTACCTTGCCTCGTCGGTCACCCTTCGAGCGGTGGGCTCTTACCCCACCTTTTCACCCTTACCTCGTTCCTTGCGGAGGAGGCGGTATCTTCTCTGTGGCACTATCCGTCACGTCTTGCGACGCGCCCCGACTTGCGGCGGGAATCCTGCCCTGTGGTGTCCGGACTTTCCTCACGGATCGCTCCGTGCGAACGCACATGTATGACTGTCCGGGCAGGTTAGCGTCTGCCGGGCCCGCAGGGAAGGGCAAAAGGCGAGACTTCCGCCTTGGAAAGGCCCTCGGACGGCTTTGATTAGCCCGACCCCACATGCGCACCCTGTTCTTCGCCTTGCTCACCCTCATGACCGCCCGCGCCGCCGAACCTATCAAAGTCGCCTGCGTCGGCGACAGCATCACCCAGGGCGTCGGCGCCAAGTCCGGCCAGTCCTATCCGGCTCAGCTGCAGGCCCTGCTCGGCGACGGCTATCAGGTCGGCAATTTCGGCGTCAGCGGCCGCACGCTCCTGAAGAAGGGCGACTTCCCTTACTGGAAGGAGAAGAAGTATCAGGCGGCCCTCGCGATGGAGCCGGCGATCGTGATCATCATGCTCGGCACCAACGACACCAAGCCGCAGAACTGGAAGCATGAGGCGGAGTTCGACGCCGACTACCGCGAGCTGGTGAAGTCTTTCCAATCCCTCAAGTCCAAGCCCAAGGTCTTCGTCTGCCGTCCGGTGCCCGTGCCGGGCAAGGGCAACTTCGGCATCAACGAGGAGAACGTCCAGAAGGAGATCCCGCGGGTCGACGCGCTCGCCAAGGAACTCGGCTGCGGCGTGATCGACATGCATGCCGCGCTCGAGAAGTTCCCCGAGATGCTGCCGGACCGCGTGCATCCGAACACCGCCGGCGCCGGCGAAATGGCCAAGGCGGCGGCGAAGGCGATCGCCGGTAAGTGAGCTTCAGCGGACAGGGGCGGCCTGTCCAATGATCTGAGCGAGCACGTCCTGGGCGGCGGCGCGCAGCTGCTGCCAGCGATGCGAAGGGTGTGCCGGTCCGTGGGCGATCAGCTGGAGCGTGCTCCGCCATTCGAGCACCGCGCGTTCGAGGTCGCCTTGGCCGGGGCCTTGTCCGTCGGCGTCGACGGGCGGGATCTTGCCGTGGAGGGCGAAGCCTTTGAGCGCCTCGGCGCAGCCCTCGCCGAAGCCGACCGGCAGGCCCTCGCGGAGGTAACCCTCGGCGGTGAGCGACTTATAAGTCAGGCGGCAGCAGGCTCCGAGGCGGCTGGAATTACGTCCCGCCGAAGCGACGCGTTCGCCGGCGCGGAGTTCGGCGAGGTCCCAGGCGAGGGCATGGGCTTCGTAGGTCGGATCCTCGAGCGCCGCCGCGACGGCGAGGCCTTCGCCGTGCTGGAAGAGCGACGCCAGGTGTCCGCGCTCGGTCGGTCGGCCGGAGGCGTCGATCAGCCCTAGTTTCTTCCAGAGACGGCCGGTGCGGGCGGTGTGCAGCGTGCCTCCGCCGAGGACTTCACGGAGGTTGATGTCCTGCTTCGCGACGGAGCGGCGCGGCGGGTTGATGAGCGGATGGTTGTCGGCGTCGGGCCAGACGCGGACGTCGGCGCGCGCGTAGTCGAGCTTCACCTGCACGCTGTCGCGGCCGAGGAAGAGTCCGCCGTGCGCGACGCCGCCTTGGGTGAGCACCGGCAGCAGCGGCAGGATTTCCTTCTCCAACAGCTCCAGCTTCCAGGTGCGGGGCCGGCCGCGGCCGTTCTCGTGCTTGCGGAGGGCCTTGAGCAGCCACACCGCCGGGGTCAGTTGCGAAGCGCCGGTCTCCTTCGGGAAATGGGCGAGCGTGACGGTGCGCCCGTAGCGGACTTCGCCGCCGGTCTCCAGCTTGCAGGGCGTGCCGTAGGGCAGGGCGCGCAACGAGTCGGGTTTGGTCAGCGCCGGATGCCAGGCCTCCTTGACGTAGATCAGGGCCTGCGAGAGCGGTACGAGGTGGGTCGGACGTTCGCGTTGCCAGGTGCCGTTGCGCCCGAGGATTTCGTGGATCTGGCGGGTCGCGCCGGCCGCCGGTTCAGGGACGTCGGTCGGAGCGGCTTCGTCGAGACGATCCAAGGCGAGGTCGATGGGCTCGCGGGTGAAGAGCGACCGGGCGAGGGATTGCGCGGCGGACTTCGGGTCTTCGGCCCGGCGCATCACCGAGAGGAAGGCGGGCCAGTCGAGGCCTTCGCTGCGTTTGAGCTGGAGGGGCTTGGCTTCGCCGAGGCGGGGGCTGTCGCCGGTCCAGAGCGCGAAGCCGCGGTCGTCGAGGCCGCGACGGCCGGCGCGGCCGAACATCTGCAGGAGTTCGTCGGGGCGGATTTCCCGCTCGGCGTGATCGGCCGCGTAGCGACGGTCCGTCACCAGCACCGAGCGGAGCGAGAAGTTGATGCCGGAGGCCAGGCCGGTCGTCGCCACCACCACGCTGAGCTTCCCGGCCTTGGCCCAGGGCTCGATGAGTTCGGTCCGCTGTTCGAAGGTCAGGCCGCTGTGGTGAAGGCCCACTCCTTGGCGGAGCAGGCGGTTGAGGTCGTCCCCGGCGAGGGCGCGTTGGCTCGGCGAGAGCTGCGGCCCGTTGCCGAGCGGGAGTCCGGCGGCGATGTCGCGGGCGATCTGTTCGGCCGCCCGGCGGCGCGGTGCGAAGACCAGGATGGGGCCGAGGTCGGCCAGGACGGCCCGGATCACCGCCCGGGCGATGTGTCCCTTGGTCCCGGCGGGTTCGCGGGTCTCCAGGGCGTCGAGCGAGATCTCCTCGAGGGGGATCGGGCGGGTGTGTTCCTCGATGAGGGTGACCTTGCGTCCGCGCCCGCGGAGCCATTCGGCGACGGCCTTGGGATTGGAGACGCTGCCGCTGAGGAGGAGCAGCTGGGTGGAAGGCGGGGCGATGGCCAGCACGGTCTCGTAAGCCGCGCCGCGGCGGGAGTCGGCCAGCATCTGGTATTCGTCGACCACGAGCAGGTCGGGGTGGCGGCCTTCGAGGAACCGATGGCGCTGGGTCTCCAGCGTGGCCACGATGACCGGGGCGCCGAGGTTGGCGCTGACGTCTCCCGTGGCGATGCCGACGTCCCAGCCCAAGGCCAGCCATTCCGCCCGCTTGTCGTTGGCCAAGGCCCGGGTCGGCACCGTGTAGACCGCCTGGCCGCGATGGCCGCCCCGGACGAGGAGTTCGAACACGTAGGTCTTCCCCGCGCCGGTCGGGGCTTGGATGATCACGTCCTCGCCCTGCCGCAGGGCGCGGAGGGCGTCCTGCTGCCATAGGTCGGGGAGGGTGAGACGTGCGTCCGCCATGGCGAGTTTCCATCAAACGGCGGTCGGGCGGAGAAGCAAGCCGAGGGGGTTTGCGGTTGCGGGATTTCGCACCCCCGTGCTACGACTCTCGTCGCATGGCCATCAGCAACGACCTCGCCCGCGGGCTTAAGAAAGTCGACAAGGACCTCGACTTCATGATGACCTGTTTCGTCGAGGTGCTCGAGCAGCTCGGCCACAAGGACCTCGCCGGCACCTTGCCGTGGATGGGCAAGCGCAAGCTGCGCGGCGTGCAGATCTTCTCCTATCGCGGCGTCCAGGCCTACTCGATCGCCTTCCAGCTCCTGAACATGGTGGAGGAGAACGCCTCCGCCCAGTCCAAGCGCCTCCGCGAGGACAAGCATGGCCTCGCCTCCGATCCCGGCTCCTGGGGCCGCGCGCTCCGCGCCCTCGTCGCCGCCGGCCTGACCGACAAGCAGATCGCCAAGCGGCTCAACCGCATGCGCGTCGAGCCCGTGCTCACCCCCCACCCCACCCAGGCGAAGCGCGCCACCGTCCTCGAGATCCATCGCGAGATCTACAAGCTCCTCGTCCGCCGCGAGAACAACATGTGGACCGCCGCGGAGCAGCGGGCCATCCGCGAGGAGATCAAGGTCGCCCTCGAGCGCCTGTGGCGCACCGGGGAGATCTATCACCAGAAGCCCGACGTCCAGTCGGAGCTGCGCAACATCAACTACTTCCTCTCCAAGGTCTTCCCTGACGCCGTCGTGAGCATGGATCTCCGCCTGCGTCAGGCCTGGGAGGAAGCCGGCCTCGATCCCGACCGCGTGGAGCATCCGGATTCGCTGCCGCAGGTCGTCCTCGGCACATGGGTCGGCGGCGACCGCGACGGTCACCCGCTCGTCACCGCCGAAGTCACCGCCCGCGCCCTGAATCTCTTCCGCTCCACGGCCATCGCCATCTGCAACGAGCGGCTCGAGACCCTCGGCCAGCGCCTTTCCCTGGGCGACCACCTGCAGGCGCCGCCCGCGGTCTTCAGCCGCCAGGTCGAGAAGCATGCCGCCGCCCATGGCGAAGCCGGCGAAGCCGCGCTCAAGCGCAACATCGGCGAGACCTGGCGCCAATACGTCAACCTCGTCCGTCTGCGTCTGCCGAACGCGGTCGGCGAGCTGGGCCCGGGTCAGCATCGCTCGCCCGAGGGCGTCATCGCCGACCTGCTTTTCCTGCGCGAGACCCTGATCGAAGTCGGCGCCGGCCGCATCGCCCGCGCGGAGCTCGATCCGCTCCTGCGCTTCCTGCGTACGTTCGGCTTCCACATGGCGGTCCTGGACATCCGCCAGAACAGCGCCTTCCACGACAAGGCGATCGGCCAGCTCCTCGCCGCCACCGGCCAGGACGACGCCAATTTCGCGCAGTGGGACGAATCCCGTCGCCTCGGCTTCCTGGATTCGGAACTGCGGTCCACGCGTCCGTTCCTGCGCGAGCAGGCCAGCATCGGCCCGGAGGCCGACGCGGTCGTCGCCTGCCACCGCACGCTCGTCGAGCACATCGAACAGTACGGCTCGGCCGGCCTCGGTTCGCTGATCGTCAGCATGACCCGCTCGGTCTCCGACCTGCTGTCCGTGTACCTCCTCGCCCGCGAGGCCGGCCTGACCGCCGGTGGCTCCGACGACGCCTACTGCCTGCTCCCCGTCGTCCCGCTCTTCGAGACCATCGGCGACCTCGAGCGCAGCACCGGCATCATGGACGCGTTCCTCTCGCATCCGATGACGCAGCGCACGCTCAAGGCGCGCCGCGACGCCGGCCTGACCGACGGCCTGACCCAGCAGGTGATGATCGGCT
>JBEDDU010000265.1:0-3792 GCA_041176065.1 Verrucomicrobiota bacterium
ACCGCACGGCAGCCGCGCGTCGCGCTCGCCGAGGCGGCCGCGCGGGCGCGCGGAGCCTTGGCGCCGGTCGGGGTCGACGCGACGCCGCGGAGCTTGTCCGTCCAGAGCGAGCGCGAGGATCTGCGGGCCATGGCCGGAGTATGGACGCGGTTGTCCTGATTTCGACAGCAAAAGAGACGGCGTGGGATTGCCAAGGGCGGGGCGCGGCCTAGCGTGCCCGGATGCGCATCACGCTGCTCCTCACCGGCCTCGCCTGGGCTGCGGTCGCGTCGTGCGCCGAGCCTGCCGTGCAGCGTCGCGAGGTGGCGGCAGGAGCCGCGCTGTCCTTGCGCGCCGTCGGCAAGCTGGACCCCAAGCTCGTGCCCGAATGCTCCGCGCTGTGGCCGAGCCGTCGTCAGCCCGGGCTCTTCTGGACTCTCTCCGACTCCGGAGCGAAGCCCGTGCTCGTCCCCGTCCGGGCGGATGGTTCGAAGGTCTTCACCCCCAAGGGTTACGCCCAAGGCGTCACGCTCACCGGCGCGACGAACGTCGACTGGGAGGCCCTCGCCGGCGACGAGGACGGCAACCTGATCGTCGGCGACGTCGGCAATAACGTCTCCCGCCGCAAGGAGCTCGCCTTCTACGTCTGCCCCGAGCCTTCGCCGGAGGCCGAAGCCGTCACGGCGCGCAAGATCACCTTCGCCTGGCCTGACCAGACCGCCTTCCCCGACCCCGAGCTAGCGCATGACTGCGAGGCGATGTTCTTCCTGCGTGGGAAGCTGTATCTGCTCACCAAGCATCGTCGCGACACGCTCACGGACCTCTGGCGGGCCGACCTGCCGGCGACCGGCGGGCGCGCGACGCTCACCAAGCTCGCCCGCTTCGACGTCGGCGGCATGGTGACCGACGCGTGCGTCTCGCCTGACCGTACGCGCCTGGCCGTCCTGACTTACCGCAACGTCTGGGTCTTCGACCTGCCGGCGGCCGGCGAGGACTTCTTCCGCGGACGTGCCGTGCACGCCACGCTTTCGCCGCCCGTGCTTTCCTTCCAGCTCGAAGGCTGCGCATGGGCCGACCCGACGCACCTGCTGATCGGATCGGAACAGGGCGACCTGTTCCGCGTCGCCTTGGCGGATCTGCGCGAGGCCAGGTAAGCCTCCGTAAGACAAGAAGACCGGCGGCCTTGCGGCGCCGGTCTTCGCGGTACGTTGGCTGGGACGCTCAGAGCGCCTTGGCGGCGGCGACGACGGCTTCCTTCGTGATGCCGAGTTCCTTCATGACCACGTCGCCCGGGGCGGAGAGGCCGAAGGTGTCGGTGCCGATGGCCTTGCCGGCGGTGCCGACGTAGCGGCCCCACGAGAGGGTCACGCCCGCTTCGATGCTGACGCGCTTGGCGCAGGAGGAGGGCAGGACTTCTTCCTGATAGGACTTCGGCTGGCGCGCGAAGATCTCCATGGAAGGCATCGAGACGACGCGGACGCCCGCGCCCAGTTCTTCGCCGGCCGCGAGGGCGAGCGAGAGTTCGCTGCCCGTGCCGATGATGATGTGGGTGAGGGGAGCGGTCTCCTTGCGGAGGACATAGCCGCCCTTGAGCACGCCCTGGCGGCGCGTGGCGACCGGGACGGCGTCGAGCGACGGGACGTTCTGGCGGGAGAGGATGAGGGCGACCGGGCCGTCCTTGCGGGCGACGGCGTGGGCGAAGGCCGCGGCGGTCTCTTCGGCGTCGCCCGGGCGGACCACGTCGAGGTTCGGGATGCAGCGCAGGGCGCTGACGGTCTCGACCGGCTGGTGGGTCGGGCCGTCTTCGCCGACGCCGACGGAGTCGTGTGTGAAGATGTAGAAGGCCTGGAGCTTCGCGAGGGCCGCGACGCGGATCGACGGGCGGAGGTAGTCGGAGAACGTCAGGAACGTCGCGCCGGAACCCTTGAACACGCCGTGGTAGGCGATGCCGTTGAGGATGGCGCCCATCACGTGCTCACGGATGCCGAAGTAGAGGTTGCGGCCGGCCGGGGTCGCGACGTCGAAGTCGCCGACGTCCTTGATGTAGTTCTTGGTCGAACCATGGAGGTCGGCCGAACCGGAGAGCACGAGGGGCGAAGCCTTGGCGACGGCGTTGATGCAGGTCTCGCCGGAGACGCGGGTCGCGAGCGAGTTCTTGCCGAACTCCGGGATGGCGGCGAGGAGCGACTGGACGTCGCCGTGGTCGCCCTTCTGGGCCTTGGCGAGGATCGCGGCCTTCTCGGGGTTGGCCTTGGACCAGGCGGCGAAGGTCTTCTGCCATTCGGCGTGCGCGGCGGCCTGCTGGGCCTTGCGGGCGTCGAAGAAGGCGCGGGTGGCGGGTGAGACGTAGAACTTCTCTTCCGGCAGGCCGAGGGCCTTGCGGGAGGCGTCGACGAATTTCACGCCGGCTTCGCCGTGGCCCTTGGAGGTGCCCTGGACTTCGGCGATGCCCTTGCCGATGACGGTCTTGCAGATGATCAGCTTCGGCTTGCCGTTCTTGCTCGCGCGGGCCTTGTCGAGGGCTTCGGCGATCGGGGCGAGCTCGTTGCCCTGGGCGACGTGGAAGACTTCCCAGTTGGCGGCTTCGTAGCGCTTGGCGGTGTCCTCGTTCTGCGTCTTCGAGGCCATGGCGTCGAGGGTGACGTCGTTGGAGTCGTAGAGCATGATGAGGTTATCGAGGCCGAAGCGGCCCGCGAAGGAGGCGGCTTCCTGCGAGATGCCTTCCTGGAGGCAGCCGTCGCCGGCGAGACCGACCACGAGGTGGTCGAAGATCCTATGCTCGGCGGTGTTGAAGTGCGCGGCGGCCATCTTGGCGGCGACGGCCATGCCGACGATGTTGCCGGTGCCCTGGCCGAGCGGGCCGGTGGTGGCTTCGACGCCGACGGTCTCGCCGAATTCCGGGTGGCCCGGGGTCTTGGAGTGGAGCTTGCGGAAGTTCTTCACCTCCTGGAGCGGGAGGTCGAAGCCGGCGAGGTGCAGCCAGCCGTAGATGAACATCGAGCCGTGGCCGGCGGAGAGGACGAAGCGGTCGCGGTTGATCCAGGAGGGCGCGGCCGGGTCGTGGCGGAGGAACTGGCCGTAGAGGACGGAGCCGATCTCGGCGGCGCCGAGGGGAAGGCCGAGGTGGCCGGAGTGACAGGCGGCCACGGCGTCCATGGCGAGGCCGCGGGCTTCGGTGGCGGCGCGGGAAAGGTCGGCGGAATGATTGAGCGACATAGGGCTTATCCGTAAGGCATAATCGGCAAGGGTTTCCAGCCTTGAATGAGGCACCGAACCCCTGCAAAACGGACACATGTCCGACAAAGAACTCGAAGAAGGCCAGGTGCTCCGGCTGGATTTCAAGAAATTGCGTAAAATCGCCTCGGGCCAGGCCGACGTCATCCCGGCCGTCGCCCAGGACGCCGTCACCGGCGAGGTCCTGATCCTCGGCTACGCCAACGAGCTGGCCCTGCAGACCGCCCTTCGCGAGAAGAAGGCCACTTTCTGGAGCACCTCGCGCAACGAACTTTGGATCAAGGGCCTCACTTCCGGCGACTTCCTCGAGCTCCTCGAGGTGCGCGTCAACTGCGAGCAGAACTCGATCCTCTACAAGGTCCGCCCGGCGGGCCAGGGCGCCTGTCACACGAAGGAGAACGGCAAGGCGCGTTCGGGGTGCTATTACCGACGCCTCAAGGCCGACGGCACGCTCGAGAAGGCCTGATCTTCAGCGTCGGCCCAGCGCCCGCAGGACGAGGTCCGTCTCGACGTCGAAGCGGACCACGAGAAGCTTGGTCTGACGCGTCAGGCGATCCGCGCCCGGACGGGCGGCGAAGC
>JBEDDU010000266.1:0-2500 GCA_041176065.1 Verrucomicrobiota bacterium
CCCATGAGCGTATCGAGGACCCAGGCGCCGCGGAGCACCGGGCTCGTGCGTCGTCCGGGGGAGGTCAGCATCTGGACGGCGCCGAGCCCGAGCACGCCGCCGCGCAGGTTGTCCTTGAGCACCACCTTGCGGAGCGCATCCCCTTTGACGCCGGGGATGCCGTAGTAATCGGCGAGCCGTCCGTTGATGAAACTGTAGTCGGCCGAGATGAGCTCAAGGAGGCTGCGGTCGCCGCGGAACAGGTAATCGACCATCGCCACGGCTTCCGCGCGCATGTCAGCCCCGATCCTGGCGTTGTAGATGCCTTTCGCGTCGTCCGCCTCGGGAGCCAGCGGGACCGTCTCGCCGACGGCCTTGGTGCCGAGCCATTGTTCGGTGAAGTTCCGGATGAAGGAGTCCGCCTTGGGGTCCGCGAGCATGCGCGTAAGCTGAGCCTCCAGCCGGGCGGGTTCGTTCAACTGACCCGCGTCGGCGAGCCGGTCGAGTTCGGCGTCGGGCGTGCTGTTCCAGAGGAAGTAGGAGAGGCGGGCGGCGAGTTCGTGGTCGGTGACGGGACGGACGCCGGGCTCGGCATGGTCCTGCTCGGCGCGGAAGAGGAAGCGGGGCGAGGCGAGGATGCCGCGCAGCGCGAGCTTCATCGACGTCTCGAAGTTCTCGCCGCGGGAAGCCGAGCGCTCGAAGAGCGCGAGGTTCTTCGCGACGTCCTTTTCCGTGACCGGCGTCCGGTAGGCCAGACGGGCGAATTTCCGGAGCAGCTGCGACGCGACGGCGCGACGTTCGGCGGCGGACTTGCCCGCCAGGCTCGCGGAGCTCGCGTCCCCGAGCAGGCGGCGATGGGCTTCCTTGCGTTCGGCGGTGACCGGCTTCGGCAGGTCGACCAGCTCGAGGCTGCTGAACTCGGCTTCGCCGGCTTCCGTGACGAGGGTGAGCTGGTGGGGCCCGCGGAAGAAGCGGAGCTGGAGCACGACGGGCTGGGGTGCCTTGGGGTCGAGTTCGAAGGACTGCGCCGCGATGCCGTCGACCTTCAGCCGCACCTTCGCCTTGGTTTGGCCGAGAGCCTTCCCTTGGATCGTGAGCGTGTGGGGCGTGGTCATCGTGACCGGGAAGGAGACGGAGGCTTCCTGGCCCGTCTTGAGCCTGCCATCGGCCGATGAACCGGGTGCGAAGTCGGCCGGCCGGAAGATGCGGCGTGTTTCGGGGACGATGACGGCTTCGTCGACGATCGCTTCGGCGGCGTCGAGGTAGCGCTCCATCAGGATGACCGGCAGGAAGAGCGTCTCGCCGTTGTTGTCGAAGCCTTCGCCGCCGCCGCCGTCGGACGGGAACGTCTGCGAGAACTTCATCTTCAATCCGAGCAGGTCGCGGATCGTGTTGTCGTATTCGAGCCGGTTGAGGCGGCGGGCCGTGACCGTGCCGGCGTAGGGCCCCATCTCCTTGGCGGTCTCGCGGAGGACGCGTTCGAGCCAGTCGGCGATCTGGCGTCGTTCCTCCTCGCTGGGCTGGTCCTCCTTGGGCGGAGGCATCGTGCGGTTGCGCAGCTGCTCCACCGCGCTGCGGAGATTGCCGCGCTGCGTGTGCAGCTGGCTCAGGTCCTTGACCGTCATGAAGTCCGCATCCTTGCCCTCCTTGTGGCACTCCACGCAGTAGAGCGAAAGCAGGGGGCGGATGTCGGACCTGAAGAACGCGGCGTCCTCCGGTGACACCGCGCCCGCCGCGGCCGCGAGGACGAGGAGAGCAGGGGTGGTCAGGGAATGACGCGTCATTTCACGGAGGGCTTGGTCAAGGAATGGAACTAGGACGGATATGAGACCTCCGCGCGAAGGAAAGGTTTTGGGTCAGTTTGGCTGACCCCGGCCTTGGTCCTGTCTCCGGTCCTGGGCCGGCTTACAGGGCCAAGAAGACCAGCTCGCCGGCCTTGCTGTCCGGGACGATGAGCACGCCGGCCTTCTCGTCGAGGTAATGGTCGGCGGCGGCCTTGAGGCCCGTGCCGAGCTCCTTGGGGGAAGAGCCGTCGGCTTCGTAGCGGGTGACGCGGCCGGTCATGACTTCGGAGACGTAGAAGCGGCCTTTGGAGTCGTGGACGATGCCGTCGCCGGAGCGGTGGCCCTTGGCGAGGGTCTTCCACTTGCCCTTGTTGTATTCGAGGACGTCGCCGGTGAAGAACTCCGCGATGCGGATGCGACCGTTGGCCATCACGTCGATGCCGTTCGGCAGGAGCATCTTGGCGGTCGGCGCGATGACTTCGGTGACCTTGCCTTCGAGGGTGACCTGGAACACGCGGGCGACGACCGGGATGGCCTTGTGCTCAGGGCTGCCGATCGCGAAGAGCTTGCCGTCGGCGCCGCGCATCTTGGTGACCGCGCCCATGTCCGTGATCAGCACGCTCTTCTTGTCGGGCGAGACGACGACGTCGTTGAGGAAGGTCGGCGGGGTGGGGAAGGCGGACGGTCCGGCGAGGAGGGTCTTCTTGCCCTTGGCGTCGACGGACCAGACCTTGTCG
>JBEDDU010000267.1:0-2905 GCA_041176065.1 Verrucomicrobiota bacterium
AGCCGCGCAGGGCGAGGATAAGCGCCGAGAGGCCATCCGACGTGCCGACGCAGTGCGGCGAACCGGTCCAGGCGGCGAACTCCGCCTCGAAAGCCTTCACCTCTTCACCGAGGACATACCATCCCGAATCGATGACGCGGGCGGCGGCGGCCTTCAGTTCGGCCGCATGCCGGGCGTTGATCGCCTTCAGGTCGAGGAATGGGACGTTCATGTCTTCAAAGGGAGCGGACGGCTCGGGCGGGATTGCCGACGACCAAGGTGCGCGGAGGGACATCCTTCGTGACGACCGCGCCGGCGCCGACCATGGCGCCTTCACCGATGGTGAGGCCGGGGAGAATCGTAGCGTTGGCGCCGATGGAGGCGCCCTTCTTGACTAAGGTCGGCAGCAACGTCGCGGCGGTGTTGCGCGAACGAGGGTTCAAGTCATTCGTGAAGGTGGCGTTCGGCCCGACGAAGACATCGTCCTCAAGGGTGACGCCGTCCCAGAGCTGGACGCCGCACTTCACCGTGACGCGGTCGCCGATGACGACCTTGTTCTCGATGAAGCAGTGCGAACAGATGTTGCCGTCCCGGCCGATGACGGCCCCCGGGAGGATGACCACGTATTGCCAGACACGCGTACCTTCGCCGATCTGCTTCGACTGCACGTCGGAACTAGGATGAATGAACATGGCGGATGAATTGATCGCGGTCGCGGATGTAGTCCGCCTCGTCGTATTCGGCGGAGGCGAAGACCATCAGCACGCAGTCCGGGGAGAAGTCGTGCATCTCGCGCCAGAGGCCGGGGCCGATGAGCAGGCCCTTGGCCGAGGAATCCAGCACGACGCTTTCCTCGCGGCGGCCGTCGAAGAGACTCATGCGGACCTTGCCGGCGACGCAGACGCAAAGCTGGCGGAGCTTCTTGTGGGCGTGGAAGCCTCGGCTGACGCCCGGCTTGGTGCCGTGGATCCAGTAGACCCGGCGCACCGGGAAAGGCAAAGCACCGCCCAGTTCGGCGACGGACAATCCGCCGCGGGCGTCGCCACGCTGCGGGATGTCGACGAGCTGGACGAGGGGCGCGGTCATGCGGAGGTCTTAGGGGCGAGCCAACGCGTGACCAGCGGACGCATCGGTCGCTCGACGAGGAGATGGACGAGGCAGGCCAGCACGAGGGTGACGACGAAGCATAGGGCGACGGCCGGACGCAATCCGAGCTCCTTGGCATGCGCCTCAAACCACGGCACCGTGACCAGCTGGACGAGATAGAGGGCGAAGCTGGCTTCCCCCAGGAACACGAAAGCCGGGCTGGAGAAAAGCCGCGCCGCCCAGCCCTCGTTGTTCTTGGTGAAATACGTGAAAACCGCGAGAAGGCACGGGATGGCGACGATCCCGTGGGCGACGTAAGGGAAGGTCTTCTGAAAGACCGCGAAATAGAACGCCGTCCCGAACACGAGCCAGAGGACCTTCCGGCCGGAGGGAGCCACCGCCGTGCCGCGCAAGGCGAGGACGCCGGCAAACACGCCGGCGACGAATTCCGGCAGCCGGTAGATAGGGATGGAATATGCGATGACGAACTGCGTGAACGTGTCCATCGGCTGGATATATTTCCCGAAGATCGAAAACCCGAACGTCAGCCCGATGGCCCAGCGGATACCTAAGGTCAGCGCCCGGTCCGACATGTTGCGGGCGTGGAAAAGGATCAGCGGGAAGAGCGCATAGAAGAAGACTTCCACGGAGAGGGACCAGGTTCCGTTGCGCGCATGTCCTCCCATGAACATCTGCGGATACCAGGCGTTGGTCAGCGTGAGGTCGGCCAACCCGTGGAACAAGCCGGACCGCAGCGGCTTCTCCCCGAGATCGCTGGCGAAACCATTAAGGCACCAGCCGGCGATGAGCACGAAGAGATACATCGGGTAGATGCGCGCGAAGCGTCGGACGGCATAGGCACGGTAATCCGCCATGGGCTCCTGACCCTCCGAAGCCAAGGCCAGGATGAAACCCGACAGCACGAAGAAGAACGCCATCCCGACCGCGCCGGCATGCAGAAACTTATCGATCGGCGAGATGCCGACATTCCCATGCCAGATGTGCAGGTGAAAAAGGAAGACCCAGAGCGCCGCGAGGAAACGCAGCGAGGTCAGGGCGGGGATCTGCTTGCGCATCGGTCAGCGGTGGGAGCCGATCAAGGCTTTCAGATACGTGCCGTAGCCCGACTTGGCGATGGGCTCGGCAAGCTTAAGGAGCTGGGCGTCGTCGATGTAGCCGCGTCGCCAGGCGATCTCCTCGATGCAGCCGATCTTGAAGCCTTGGCGGGCCTCGACGATCTGCACGAACTGCGAAGCCTGGAGAAGCGAGTCAAAGGTGCCGGTGTCGAGCCAGGCGGTGCCACGGGGCAGGACCTTCACGCCGAGCTTGCCCTTGCGGAGATACTCGCGGTTGACGTCGGTGATCTCGTATTCGCCGCGCGCCGAAGGCTGCAGGGCCTTGGCGATGCCGACGACGGAGTTGTCGTAGAAATAGAGGCCGGGGACGGCGAAGCTGGACTTCGGAAACTTGGGCTTCTCCTCGATGGAGACGGCCTTGCCGGCGGCGTCGAACTCGACGACGCCGAAGCGCTCGGGGTCGGTGACATGATAGGCGAAGACGATGCCGCCTTGCGGCTGACGGCAGGACTTGAGCAGGTCGCCGAAGCCGGCGGAGTAGAAGATGTTGTCGCCGAGGACGAGGCAGACGTCGTCGGTGCCGATGAACTTCTCGCCGAGCACGAAGGCCTGGGCGAGGCCGTTGGGGACGGCCTGCTCGACATAGTCGAAGCGGCAGCCGATGCGCGAACCGTCGCCGAGCACCTCGCGGAAGCGCGGCAGGTCCTGGGGCGTCGAGATGATCAGGATCTCCCGGATGCCCGCGAGCATGAGCACGGACAGCG
>JBEDDU010000268.1:0-7182 GCA_041176065.1 Verrucomicrobiota bacterium
TGCGCCTATTCAAGGACGATGCCGAACGGAAGAAGGAAGCCGCCCTCCGCGCCGCGGTGACGGCCGCGGAGATGGGGCTGTCCGCCGTTCGCTCGGAATACCTCGGCAAGCCCGAGGTCGAAGTACCTTCGCCCGTCGCGCACTTCCCGCTGGATTCCTTTGCCAAGTCGGGCGTCGATGACGTCGTCGCCGGGGGCAAGCCGGCGGTCTTCGAACGTCGAGGCTCGCCGGAAGACCTGCAGCTCACGCCGGGCGTCAAAGGTCAGGCCGTGAAATTCGACGGGGACGCCGGCTTCAAGCTTCCTGACTTCAAGCAGCTCGGCCGCTTCGACCCGTTCACGTTCTCGGCCCACCTCCGCCTCGGCGAAAAGAACGCCCGCGCCACGGTGCTGCATTCGACCGGCTTCTACACCGGAGACGGCGACGCCACCGGCGTCGAGCTGCTCGTGGTCCAAGGCCGTCTCCGCTGGAGCATGATCCACCTCTGGCCGAACAGCGCGGCTTCCATCGAGACCACCGCCGAACTGCCGGTCGGGTCCTGGCAGCGCGTCACCGTCACCTACGACGGCTCTTCCCAGGCCGCCGGTCTCCGCATCTACCTCGACGGACGCGAAGCCACGACGACGGTCGTCAGGGACACGCTTCACGCCAAGCCCCGCGACAACGCCCTCGAGATCGGCTCGCGTTCGCGCGACGCCGGCTTCCGCAATGGCTCCCTGGACGAGATCCAGCTGTGGCGCCAGTCCCTGACGGCCGCCGAGGTCGCCGTGCTGCACGGACTCGACGTCCAGACCCTTCCACCGACCGTCCTGGCGGAGCACGCCAAGCTGCGGGTCGACCCGGCCTACGCCGCGGCATGGAAGAAATTCCACGAAGCCCAGCGGGCCCTCGCCGCCCACCAGGAGTCTGCCCCGGCTTTCTTCGCCATGGAGCACTCGCCGCTCGCGCCCAAGGCCTACGTGCTCACCCGCGGCGAATACGATAAGCCGGACCTGTCCAAACCCTGCGAGCCCGGCGTGCCGACGCGCGTCTTCCCCTGGGATGAGTCCCTGCCCAAGAACCGTCTGGGTCTCGCCCGCTGGCTGACGGACCCGCGTCACCCGCTGACCTCCCGCGTGGTCATCAATCGACTCTGGGCTCAGGTCTTCGGCGCCGGCCTCGTCGCCACCAGCGAGAACCTCGGCCTGCAGGGCGACCTGCCGACGCATCCCGAACTGCTCGACACTCTCGCGGTCGATTTCGTCCGTAGCGGTTGGAATACGAAGGCGATGCTGCGTCGCTTCGTCCTGAGCAGCACCTTCCGTCAGATCTCGACCCCGACCGCCGAGGCCCGCGAAAAAGATCCCGCGAACAAATACCTCGCCCGCGGACCCGTCCTCCGCCTGACCGCCGAGATGGTCCGTGACCAGGCGTTGCTGGCCTCCGGCAAGCTGGTCGAAAAGGTCGGCGGCGAAAGCGTCCAGGAATCCGCCAACCGCCGCAGTCTCTATACTTATCGTAAGCGCACCGCGCCGCCGGACAACATGCTGATCTTCGACGCAGGATCGCGCGAAGTCTGTCAGCCCAAGCGCCTCAATACGAACACCCCGCTGCAAGCCTTGGTGCTGCTGAACAACCCGGGCTTCGTCGAGGCCGCGAAGAGCCTGGCCACGAAGGTCAGCCAAGCCACGGGCGATCCTGCCGCTCAGATCGTCGCGGCCTTCCGCGCCGTCTGCACCCGCGAGCCTCGTCCGGCCGAACTCGCCGCGCTGAAGGAACTCTACGCCACTCAGAAGGCCAACCCGCCGCAGTTCGCACCTGCTCCCCCGCCCCCGCCCAGGCCTCAGCCCGCCGCGAAACCTGAGGCCAAGGCTAAGAAGAAGGCCGCTCCGGCGCCGGCGCCGGCTCCGACCTTGCCGAAGATTCCGGCCGATCCCGCGCAGGCCGCCCTCACCCTCGTCTGCTCGACCATCCTGGCGAGCGACGCCGCCGTCACTTCCCGCTGATCATGCATCCTCCCAAGCCTTCCTACGATCAGTTGATGGGGCACACCCGCCGGCACTTCCTCGGCGCCTCCGCCCTCGGCCTCGGAGCCTTGGCCATGCGTGGCATCATGGGCGACGCCCACGCGGCGACCCTTCCGAAGGGCACGCACTTCCCGGCCAAGGCGAAGCGCGTCATCTACCTGTTCCAAGCCGGCGGGCCTTCGCAGTTCGAGACCCTCGACCCGAAACCCTTGCTCCGTGAAAAGCATACGCAGCCTCTGCCAGACTCTGTCCGCCAAGGCCAGCGACTCACGGGCATGAGCGGCTACCAGGCGACCCTGCCGCTCGCCGGCTCGTTCGTCGGTTTCAAGCCATACGGCCAGAGCGGCGTCGAATACAGTGACCTCCTCAGCCACACCGGCGAAGTCGCCGACGACCTCTGCGTCATCCGCACGATGCACACGGAGGCGATCAATCACGACCCCGCCATCACGTTCTTCTGCTCCGGCAACCAGGTCGCCGGGCGTCCGTCGATGGGCGCCTGGGCGTCCTACGGACTCGGGAGCATGAACGAGAACCTGCCGGCCTTCATCGTGCTGGTATCGCAGGACGCCTCCAAAGATCAGCCGCTTTACTCCCGGCTCTGGGGCTCGGGCTTCCTGCCGTCGGAACACCAAGGGGTCCAGTTCAAGGCCGGCAAGGAACCGGTGCTGTTCCTCACCAATCCCGAAGGGGTTTCGCCGCACGCCCGTCGCGGGATGCTCGACGCGCTCGGCAAGCTCAATGCCGATCAGCGCGCCGCCGAACTCGACCCCGAGGTGGACGCCCGCCTCGCCCAGGCCGAGATGGCCTACCGCATGCAGACCAGCGTGCCCGAAGTCGCCGACCTTTCGAAGGAATCCCCCGCGACGCTCGCGATGTATGGCGAGAGCGTGAAGACCCCCGGCTCCTTCGCCGCCAACTGCCTCCAGGCCCGCCGGCTCGTCGAGAAGGGCGTGCGCTTCGTGCAGCTCTTCCATCAAGGCTGGGACCAGCACGGCGGCCTGCCCGGCGGCATCAAGCGCCAGTGCCAGCAGACCGACCAGGCCTCGGCGGCGCTCATCAAGGACCTGAAGCAGCGCGGCCTGCTCGAAGACACCCTCGTCATCTGGGGAGGAGAATTCGGCCGGACCGCCTACAGCCAAGGGAAGATCACCAAGGACAGCTACGGTCGCGACCACCATCCGCGATGCTTCAGCCTCTGGATGGCCGGCGGCGGCGTCAAAGGCGGCCATGTCCACGGACAGACCGACGAGTTCGGCTACAACATCGTGAAGGACCCGGTGCACGTGCATGACCTTCATGCGACCATGCAGCACCTCCTAGGCGTCGACCATGAGCGGCAGACCTTCAAGTTCCAGGGCCGCTACTACCGGCTCACCGACGTCGCCGGACACGTGGTCAAAGCGGTGATTGCCTAAGCAGACCGGCTGCCTCACTAGTTTCGGCGATGTCTTCGCCGACACCCGCCTCCGCCGTCGCCTCGCGCTCGTTCCGGTTCTACCTGGCATCGATCGTGCTCGGGACGTTGGCCATCCAGATCCAGAACGTCGCGCTGGCCTGGCAGGTCTTCCGGCTGACCAAGGATGATGGCGACAACGCCGCCCTCGCGCTCGGTGCGATCGGCCTCGCCGAGGTGGTTCCGTTCGTCAGCGCGGTGCTCTTCGCCGGCCACGTGGCCGACACCCACAACCGACGCCGCATCGCCCTGGGTGCGCTGACGGCGATGTTCACGCTGGGCCTCTACCTGTTCCTGCCGCAGTTCCTTTCCGCCCGCTGGGCCAAGCTGACCGTGATCTACGGCGTGATCGTCCTCGGTGGCCTGGCCCGCAGCTTCCTCACGACGGCCCGGCAGGCGCTCATCGCCGAGATCCTGCCTCGCGAGCTGATCCCCGGCGGCGTCCGCTGGCGCAACACCCTGTTCGAGCTCGCCTGCGTCATCGGTCCCGGCCTGGCGGGTCTCATGGTCTGGCTCGGCGAACGCAGCGGCCTGGCGCACGCGGAGAACGTCGCCTACGCGGCGATGAGCCTGTGCTTCGCGGCCTCCCTTGCCTTGACCTACGTGCTGCGGCCGACGCAGAGCCTGCAGACCCGGCAGCCAGAACCGATCTTCGTCAGCCTTCGTCAAGGCATCGACTTCATGCTGAGTCAGCGCGTGATGCTCGGGGCGTTCACGATGGACCTCTTCGCGGTGCTCCTCGGCGGGGCCGTCGCCCTCCTGCCGATCTTCGCGGACATGCTCCAAGTCGGCGCTTTCGGCTTCGGAATCCTCCGCGCGGCGGCGTCCGTCGGCGCGGTGCTGATGTCTCTTTACCTCATCGTCCGCCCGCCGCTGAATCGCGCCGGCCCGACGCTCTATGGTTCGTTCGCCGTCTTCGGTCTCAGCACCATCGGCTTCGCGCTGTCGATCGTCTTGGCGGATTTCCTCGGACTCGGCCTGACCGCAGCCTTCGTCTTCTCCACCCTTTTCCTCCTGCTAGCAGGCGCCGCCGACGCGGTGAACGTGATCATCCGTCAGACGATCCTCCAGACGAGCGTCCCTCCGGCGATGATGGGGCGGGTCTCGGCCGTGACGGCCGTCTTCATCGGTTGCTCCAACGAACTCGGCATGGCGGAATCCGGCCTGGCCGCCCGCCTCATGGGGACGGTCAATTCGGTGGTCTTCGGCGGACTGGCGACCTTCGGGGTCATGGGGCTGACGCACTGGCGCTTCCCGGAGCTCTGGCGTCTGAGGAAAATCGGCTCAGAGCCCGCCTCCTGACCTGCTTGGGCTTGTGTCGGCAGGCGGCCGGGTTTCATATCGGCCACCCCCATGAAGCTCCTCCGCCTGCTCCCCTGCCTGCTGGCCGTCAGCCTGCTGGCCGCCGAACCCAAGAAGGTCGACCACGACGCCCAATACGTCCTCGGCCCCGACTCCCAAGAGAAGGCCGGCGTGCCGAAAGGCGTGGTCACCGAATATGAGATGGCCGGCTCCAAGACCTTCCCCGGCTTCGGCCGCAAGTGGGCCCTGTACGTCCCGGCCCAATACGACCCCTCCAAGGAAGCCGCGCTCATGGTCTTCCAGGACGGCCTCGGCTACGCCTCCCGCAACGGTGCCTGGCGCGTGCCGGTCGTCTTCGACAACCTGATCGCGCAGGGCAAGATGCCGGTGACGATCGCGCTCTTCATCAACCCGGGCTTCATCCCCGACCCCAAGAACCCGAAGGGCAAGGACAAGAAGGGACGCCCCCTCGGCAAATCGAACCGCTCCTTCGAATATGACAGCGTGACCGACCTCTACGTGAAGTTCCTCCTCGAGGAGATGATCCCGCTCGCCGAATCCAAGGGCGTGAAGTTCTCGAAGGACCCCGCCCGTCGCGCCATCGCCGGCTCCTCCTCCGGAGGCATCTGCGCCTTCAACGCCGCCTGGCATCGTCCCGACGCCTTCAGCAAGGTCTTCACGACCATCGGCAGCTTCACCAAGATCCGCGCCAACCTCAGCGGCGGCAAGGAGACCGGCGGCGACGTCTATCCGGAATGGGTCCGAAGCAATCCCCGCAAGAACATCCGCGTCTATCAGCAGGAAGGCGCCAACGACCTCCTCAACGAGCATGGCAGCTGGCCGGAAGCCAACCGCAAGATGGCGGCGGCCCTGAAGGAAAAGGGCTACGACCATGTCTACGTCGAAGGCCAAGGCACCCACAACAGCCGCCACGGCGCGATGCTCCTCCCCGAAGCGCTCACCTGGCTCTGGCGCGACGTCCGCTGACCCGATGCGCGTCGCCCTCCTCTCCCTCCTCGGCCTCGCCTCGGCCGCCGTCGCCCAGGAATCTTCCTTCCGTCCGCTTCTAGACCCGCAGCTCACCCAGTGGGAGAAGTGGCTCGGGCCGGTCCATCGTGCCTACGAGGTCCCGGGCTACGTCCGCGGCGCCAAGCCGAAGGACGATCCGGTGCTCGGACTGAACAACGACCCGCTCAAGGTCTTCACGACTCGCCAGGTCGACGGCGAGACGGTGCTCCACATCACCGGCCAGGTCTTCGGCGCCCTGACCACCCTGGCGAACTACGACAACTTCCACCTGCGTACCGAGCAACGATGGGGGCAGATGCGCTGGGAGCCCCGCCTCACGGCCGTACGCGATAACGGCATCCTGATCTTCTGCGTCGGCGAACACGGCGCCCAAGGCAAATACTGGATGCGCAGCCAGGAGCTTCAGGTCCAGGAAGGCGACATCGGCGATTACTGGCCCCTGGCCGGAGCAATGGCCGACATCCCGATCACCACCGATGACCCCGTGAAGAAGCGCAGGTACGCCCCGCGCGGAAAGGTCACCACGGTCGATGCCCGTGTCTGGCATGGCACGGAATACCCGGAGAAGCCTTTCGGCGAATGGAACGTGATCGAATGCTATGCCCTCAACGGCGATGCCGTCTTCCGCCTCAACGGCCAGACGGTCAACGTGCTCCTGAACTCCCGCTACCGCGAAAAGGGCTCGACGGTCGAAGTGCCCCTGAAATCCGGCAAGTTGCAGGTCCAGTCCGAAGCCGCGGAATGCGAATACCGCCGCATGGTCATCCGTCCGCTGACCGAGTGGCCGGCCGACGTCGCCAAGGACCTGCCGAAGCGCTGAACGGGAACCTGTCCGCCGATGCTCCGAGCCCAGTCATTGCGCAAGGACTTCGGTGGACTGACCGTGCTGCATCCGACGACGGTCGAATTCCGCCCGGGCGAGGTGCATGCGCTGATGGGCGAGAACGGCGCGGGCAAATCGACCTTGATGAAGGTCTTGGCCGGTCTGTATCGACCGGACGGAGGACACGTGGAATGGCGCGGCGCCCGAGCCGAGTTCGCATCCCCTCACGCCGCCCTGGAAGCCGGGATCGCGATGATCCATCAGGAACTGATGCCGATTCCGGACCTTACTGTCGCGGAGAACATCACGCTCGGCCGTGAACCCGTCGGCTCCTTCGGGCGCATCGATCGCCCCGCCCAGGCGCTCCGGGCGAAACAACTGCTGCAAGAGCTGGAGGTCGACCTCGACCCTGAGCTCCCGATGCGCCGCCTGACGGTGGCGCAGACCCAGGTCGTCGAGATCGCCAAAGCCCTCGGACGTGAGGCCGACGTGGTGCTGATGGATGAGCCGACGGCCGCGCTCTCCGACCAGGAGGTGGCCGCGCTCTTCCGGGCGATCGCCCGGCT